>JBAWDM010000275.1:0-12814 GCA_049590735.1 Asticcacaulis sp.
GCCGGTGATCCTTCGGAACCAAGCCTTCGAGCGTCACCATCTCTAAGGCGGTTTGTTCAGCACTGGGTTTCTTGAGCATAGCCCAGAGAATCACAAACCCCCAGCTTACGCCAGGGGTTTGTCAGCAGTCTGACCCTTCCTTCGGGGAGGCTTTTTTTCCAGACGCGCAGTCGCACTTGCCAAGCTGCGATGAGTCAAAATCAGCGCAGCTTGGCATTAGAGCGCCGATTTGAGTCAATCAGATCGAAAAGCGTTCTAAAGGGCCCGCCACCCGATGTCGCGGCGGTAAAATCCACCCGGCCAGTCAATATTGCCGATAGCGGCATAGGCCTTGTCACGGGCATCTTGCAGGGTCTTGCCACGCGCGCAGATATTCAGCACACGGCCACCGGCAGCGCGCAAAGAGCCGTCTTCGGCGCGGCTGGTGCCGGCATGGAACACAATCACATCATCGCCAAAATCTTCTTCGGCCCCACGGATGATCGAGCCGGTCAACGGGCTGTCGGGATAGCCCTTGGCGGCAAAGACCACACAGACAGCGGCTTCATCATGCCATTCCGGCGCAGGCAGGTTTTTCAGTCCGCCTTTGGCTGCCGCCAGCAGATAGGGCACCAGATCGCTTTTGAGGCGCAGCATCAGCACCTGACATTCCGGATCACCGAAACGGGCATTATATTCCACAAGGCGCGGTTGGCCGCTTTCAACCATCAAACCGGCATAGAGTACGCCCTTATAAGGGCTCCCCTCGGCCTTCATGCCCGCCATTGTGGGATCAAGTACACTATCTTGTGTGATGCGCAAAAGTTCCGGCGTGACGATCGGTGCGGGGCTATAGGTGCCCATACCGCCGGTGTTTGGCCCCATATCGCCATCATAGGCGCGTTTGTGATCCTGAGCCCAACCGAAAAAAAGTGCGGTTTCGCCATCACACAGGGCAAAGACCGAGGCCTCTTCGCCGGTCATAAATTCTTCGATGACAATATTGGCACTGGCGGGGCCGTAACGCCCCCCCAGCATAGCCTCGATCTCCGCCACCGCATCCTGATAATCCGGCGAGATAGCGACACCCTTGCCTGCGGCCAAACCATCCGCCTTGATCACATAGGGCGGCGCATAGGTTTTCAGAAAGTCACGAGCTTCCGCTACATTATCAAAGGTTTCCGAAGCGGAGGTCGGTATGTTATGCCGCTTACAGAAGTCTTTGGTGAAGGCCTTGGATGATTCCAGCCGGGCGGCCTTTTGCATTGGTCCAAAACAGGGGATGTTGACGGCGGCCAGGGCATCGGCCAATCCCACAGCCAGCGCGCTCTCCGGCCCAACCACCACCAGATCCGCCTGAATGTTGCGGGCCAGATCCACCAGACCCGGCACATCCGTGACAGACACAGCATGGCACTCCCCCAAACCGGCCATGCCCGGATTACCAGGCGCAATGACAAGCTTATCGCAAAGCGGCGATTGCGTTATTTTCCAAGCGAGGGCATGTTCGCGGCCGCCCGAACCGATCAGCAGAATATTCATGACATTCCGATTCCCTCACGCAAGCCTTCCGGTCAAGTGTCTTTCGTCGGACAGGGACAAAATAATCGCCGCCAAATCACCTAAAGACTCAAGCGGATCGGTGTCTCCGTGTCTTCGAGACAGGCATGAAGGGTGTTGAAAAATTGCGGCATGTCGATCGGTTTCGTCAATATGTGCGTAAAACCCTGCCCGCGCGTATCGTCAATCAGCTTGGTCTGAGCCGCAGCACTTAGGGCCACAATGGGTGTATACTGATTGAGTCCTGTGTTTTGACGCAAATGCCGTGTGGCGGCAATGCCATCCATGACAGGCATCTGTATATCCATAAATATCAGATCAAACTGCGTTTTTTTGCAGATATCCAAAGCTTCTTTGCCGTCACAGACCTCATGGATATCCAGACCGGAATCGGTCAGCAACAGCCGTATAAGCTCACGGTTGATAGGATGGTCATCGACAATAAGAACTTTGCGGTCTTCCAGAAAGAAGGGTTTCTGGCTGATATCTGCCGTGACGGTCACGGGGCGTTCTGCAGCGGTCACCGGAATTTCAAACCAGAAGCAACTGCCTTCGCCCGGCTTGGAGTCGACACCGATCTCACCCTTCATCAATTTTATAATCTCAGAGCAGATGGACAGGCCCAGGCCTGAACCGCCGAACTTGCGGTTAATGCTGTTGTCAATCTGATGAAAACGGCTGAACAACTGCGCCTGCTGTTCGGGCGTCAGGCCCGGCCCGCTGTCGCGTACCTCGACACGCAAAGATAAGCCGGATGCCGCATCGGATGACGTCACCAAGGTGCTAAGGCGCACAAAGCCGGCATGAGTAAATTTGCAGGCATTGCCGACCAGATTATAGAGCACCTGACGAATGCGCACATCATCTATCATCAGCCATTCGGGTGCCTGCGGATCATTGTCGCAGCTGATGTCGATATGCCGCATGTCCGTCAGACTTGAGAACTGATCCAGCACATCGTGGGTCAGGCTGCGCAAATCGGTCGCTTGCGGATTAAGCCTCACCTGTCCGGCTTCAAGTTTGGAAAAATCAAGAATGTCCGTGATCAGACCCAGCAAGGCTTCACCGGCCTTATTGATACGGCCAATATAGTGGCGCGCATCATCCGGCATATTGGCGACACCGGCCAACAGATTGGAATAGCCCAATATGGTCGTCAATGGCGTACGGATTTCATGGCTCATATTAGACAGGAAGTCAGATTTGGCCTTTTGGTGCGCTTCGGCATTATTCTTAGCCTCGCGCAAAGTCGCTTCAAACTCGCTCTGTTCGGTGATGTCCTCAAGAATGCCAAACACATATTCCGGTTTGCCGTCTTCGCCACGTTCGATGCCGCCACGGGAATAAACGATGCGCACCTCACCATCCGAACGGATCAGACGCTCCTGGAAGGTAAAGTCCTGGCCGAATTCCATGGCATACGCCACACAGGCCTCAACGCGCTGGCGATCTTCGGGATGAAACAGGCTGATGGCCGTTTCAATTTGCGGTTGGTAACTGTCGCGATTGAGGCCATGAATAGCGTAGACACCGCGCGACCAGAAACAGGTGGCGCTGGCGACATGAATTTGCCAGTAACCGACCCCCGCTACCTCTTCCATCAGTTCCAGCTTACGCTGGGCTTCCTGTAATTTTCGGATGGTGGCTTTTTTATCCGCGCCGCCCCTGCGCAAGGCCAGCATGGCTGAAGCGCTGTCGGCCAGTTTCCGCAGGCGCGCCATCTGGGTGTGATCAAAATTGTCACGGGGTTTTGTGTCCAGAATACAAAATGTGCCCACCGGCATATCGTCGCAATAGAGCGGCACACCGGCATAAAACCGTACCTTCGGGCCATCTGCTACAAAAGGATTTTTATTGAAACGCGCATCCTTCAGCGCATCAGGCACCACAAAAGTGTCATTAAGTAATAAGGTATGTGTACAAAATGAGATTTCAGACGGAATAGACCGCATCTCCACGCCGACAGAGGCAATAAAGCGGTGATCTTCGCCATCTATCAGTGAGATTAAAATAACAGGGGCGGCAAAGATGTCCGCCGCCAGAGCCGTCAGATGATCAAAATTATCATCCCGCTCTGTTTCAAAGCTATCGGGATGATGAAAGGCAGCGTGACGACTTAAGTCCATATCCAAAGACATAGATATTACTCACTTTACTCTAAGAAGTTTAAATCCCCGTCGGAATCATGACGCCTCATTGCCCACCTTAAGTTGCATGCGCTAAAGAAGCCTAAAGATTTGTGGATAAAACGACTTTAGTTGCCTGTTTTACGCTGCCGCATGAGTCAAAATGTAAAAATGCGCTAAGCTAATGGCATGGCCAATGATCTGATCCCTCCGCACGAGTCGTCCTTAGCCGCCTCAACAGGCGCGTCCAGCAATGTCGGCGCCTATTCTGTCTCCGAACTGGCCGGCGCGCTGAAACGCACGCTTGAAACCACCTATGACCATGTGCGCCTGAGGGGCGAAATTTCCAAGGTCACGCGACACGCCTCCGGCCATGTCTACCTGACCCTCAAGGATGATAAGGCCGCCATTGACGGCGTCATCTGGAAGGGCAATGTCAGCCGCCTGCAAACCCAGCCCGATAGCGGATTAGAAGTCATTGTCACGGGCCGCATCACCACCTTTCCGGCCTCCTCAAAATATCAGATTGTTATTGAGGCCATGGAGGTGGCGGGAGTTGGCGCACTTTTGGCGCAACTGGATCGCCTGAAGAAAAAGCTGCACGCCGAGGGCCTGTTTGATCCGGCCCGAAAGCAGCCCCTACCCTATGCGCCACGCACGATTGGCGTCATTACATCGCCCACAGGTGCCGTCATCCGCGACATCCTGCATCGCATCCGTGATCGTTGGCCGTGTCGCGTCATAGTCTGGCCGGTTGTGGTGCAGGGCGATGCGGCGTCTGGTCAGGTCATGACGGCGCTCAAAGGCTTTCAGGCCGGCGATGGCGGCGTGCCCAGGCCCGATGTGATTATCGTGGCGCGCGGGGGCGGATCGGTCGAGGATCTATGGGCTTTTAATAACGAAGATCTGGCGCGGGCTGTCCATGCCTGCACCATTCCCGTTATCTCGGCCGTGGGCCATGAAACCGATACAACCCTAATTGATTATGTCAGTGACAGGCGTGCCCCGACGCCCACAGGGGCTGCCGAAATGGCCACACCGGTTATTGGCGAGTTGCGGGCCTTTACAGCCGATCTGGAACGCAGACGTCAGGCCTGCATGTCCCGCGGCCTGGATATGCGCCGCGAACGCGTGGCGCTTCTGGCCCGTGCCCTGCCCAAACCTCTTGATCTGATCAATGGCGCGCAACAAAGGCTGGATCATATCTCGCATCGTCTGGGCGGCGGACTGAGTGCCAATCTGAGCCTGCATCAGACCGCCTTTGTGCGCGTGTCCGGGCGGTTTTCACAAGGTTTGCTGGAACGCCCGCGCCAGCTTAAACACACGCAACTCACACAACTGGGCCAGAGACTGGGGCTGGCATTGGGTCGGCGCGTCGAACTGGCTAAACGCGAAGCCCGCCTGCCGGAAATGGCAACGCGCATGCGCGATGCCCTCAAACGCGCCATTGATTTACGCACTGAGCGTCTCAACCGGCTTGAACAATTACGCCTTAGCCTCAATCCGGATCGGCCGCTTGATCTGGGCTTTGCGCGTGTCAATCGCCGCGATGGCGGGCTGGTGCAATCTCCGCAAGATGTAAAATCCGGTGAGGCGCTTATCCTGACCTTTAAGGGCGATCAAAAACTGGATGTGGTCGCAGGCAGTGCGGCCGCGCCACCGGCGAAAACCTCTGCTAAACCGACATCCATAAAACCCAAGCCGGACGTGCCGGATCAGGGCCGTTTGTTTTAGACCTGCGCTCTTGATCCAAGCTAGCAACAGTCATATGTTAAGCCTATGAATATGCACACGCCCCCTCCCTTGCCCGGTCAGGCCATCCTTCAGTATGATGATGGCGACTATACGATTATGCGCCCCGGCAAGTTCGTGATCTGCGCCGTATCCGGCAAGCAGATTCCACTTGAAGCCCTCAAATACTGGAACCCGCGCACCCAGCAAGCCTTTGCCGGGCCAGAGGAGGCCATGACATCTTGGCAAGCTCTCAACCGCTAAATCGCCGTAGTTTCCTGACCCTGAGTGCCGGTGCGTCTCTGGGTTTGGCCCTGCCCGCCTCAGCGCAAACCCCCGATTTTGGCCTGCATGGCGTATTCACCCAGGGCGGTTATGCGATCGGTCAGGCCGCGCCTTTTTCAGAACTGTGGGTGAATGGGGCGTTTATTGGCCGCACACCTGTTTCAGGTTGGTTTTTTGTCGGGTTTGACCGGGATGCGTCCGCTACCTGCACGATTGAGATTCGCACAGATACGGCCCGAAAGGCTGCCACGCTCGACATTGCCCCCGTCAGCTATGACATCCAGCGCGTCGATGGCCTGCCGCCGCAAACCGTCACCCCGACCGAGCCCGATGTACTGACGCGCATCCTGCGTGAAAGCGCGCTAAAAAAAGAGGCTTTCGCCAGCCTTTACGATAGCGACGACTTTAAAGGCGGCTTTCAATATCCGCTTAAAAAATTTCGTATTTCCGGCCAGTTTGGCAATCAGCGCGTGTTGAATGGCGTCCCCAAAAGCCCGCATATGGGTTTTGATATGGCCGCACCCACCGGCACCGCCATTCGTGCCCCGCAGACCGGTCTGGTTGTACTGGCTGAGCCCGATATGTTTTACGAAGGCGGCCTGACCTTTATCGACCATGGTCAGGGATTGATCTCCATGTATCTGCATCAATCCAAAGTGCTGGTGAAAAAAGGCGACCATGTAAAAGCACATCAGTTGATCGGCCGCGTCGGCAGCAAGGGGCGCGCCACCGGGCCACATCTGTGCTGGCGCCTCAAATGGCAGGGTCAGAATTTGAATCCCAGCCTGTTGGTTCAGGCAACATAAAGACGACTGATAAAATTATGAAAATTAACCTTAAAAGATTTGAAAACTTCAGATAACAAGTCTATGCGTTCACCCTGACAACTGTCGTCTGACAGCCTCCGCCTTAGAACGACACGCATTACCATTATGGCCGACTATAGCAGTCTGAAACTCCTGCTGATTGAAGATAATCAGCACATGCGATCCATTGTGACCGCTATACTGAAGGGTTCAGGCATCCACAATGTCCGCGAAGCCCGTGATGGTGCCGAGGGGCTGGAAGTGTTGCGGCAATATCCGGCCGATATCGCTCTGGTTGATTTCAATATGGATCCGATTGATGGCGTGGAATTTACCCGCCTTTTGCGTAATGCCAGCGATTCCGCCAATCCCTATCTGCCCGTTGTCATGATCACCGGCCACTCGGAACGCTCACGGGTCATTCAGGCGCGCGATGCCGGTGTAAATGAATTCGTGGTAAAGCCACTGACGGCGCGTGCCCTGCTTGGGCGTCTTAACTCGGTGGTGATGCGGCCCAGACCTTTTATTCGTTGCAAAAGCTATTTCGGGCCCGATCGCCGGCGAATCACCGAAACGAAATATACAGGGCCGCTGCGGCGCGCAACGGACAGTTAAATCCCTAAAGGCGGGGATAAGTTCGGTTAAAAATTAAGCTCCTGTTTACAAGTCTTAACGCGCCCCTTTGCGGGCCGGATGAATCATACCATAGTCGATCAGTTGAGCTGTAACGCATCAATATGTGCCGCTTTTGGTCAGTATGGAACCTCTCATGGGTAGATTCACACCGGTTATCCTTGTCCTCACCTATATTGTCGTCAGTGCCTGTATTGGCGTGATGGTGTTTAATGGCGGCTCGAATGGTGGCACGGCCATCGCAGCTCTGGCTGGCACCTTAGGCTGTTTTCTGGCCTTTCATGCCTATGCCTCGCAGCAATTGGGCGAACGGCGCATTACGCGCGATGTGGAAAATATCCGCGATGCGCACCGGCTGATGATTGACGCCATTGATTCGACGCAAAAAGATATGGTTGAACTGGCGGATCGTGTTCAGGACCAGCGCACCACGCGTTCCGAAGAACTGACCTCCGAAGTGAAGATGCTCGAAAATCTGGTCATGAAGCTGGGCGAAAGCATCGAAGATCGCCTGCATGAATGGAAATCCGGTTCGGGTATGGCGCCCCTGCATGGCTCACCAGCGATGAACCACAAAGAATCTCAGGCTTTGGCGCTTATTGAAACCATCCGCGAAGCCCTTACGCAAAACCGTGTCGATTTGTACCTTCAGCCCGTTGTCAGCCTGCCGCAACGCAAAACCATCTTTTACGAAAGCTTCTCACGCCTGCGCGACGAAAGTGGCCGTGTCATGATGCCGGCAGAATATCTGACCGTGGCCGACTCTGAGGGCCTTGTGCCCTCTATCGACAATCTGCTGCTGTTCCGCTGCGTGCAGATTGTGCGTCGTCTGGCCAAGCAGGATCGCCGCATTGGTATTTTCTGCAATATTTCCCTGACCAGCCTGCGCGATGAAACCTTCTTTCCGCAATTCCTTGAATTTTTGTCAGAAAATCGCGATCTGGCCGGATCGCTTATTTTTGAACTGGGTCAGGACGCCTTTGCCAACCGTGGCTCGGTTGAGGCGCGTAATATGGCCAAGCTGGCGGATCTGGGTTTCCGGTTCTCGATCGACAAGGTGGTTTCTATTGATTTCGACCTGCAGGATCTGCATCGCTCGGATGTACGCTATGTCAAGATTGGCGCCGGACTGCTTCTCGATCAGTTGCTCGATATCGAAGGCAAGCCTGCTCTGAAATTCCTCAAAGACATCCATGCCGGTGACTATGCCGGTCTGCTGGCCCGCTATGGTATCGAAGTCATTGCGGAAAAGGTCGAAAACGAGCGTCAGGTCGTCGATATTCTGGAAATTGAAATCGGCTATGCGCAGGGCCACCTGTTTGGGGAGCCGCGCGCCATCAAGGAACAGGTATTGGCTGAAACCGATCCGCCGCTTGGCTTTATCAAATCCACCATGCCTCAACAAAACCGCCGACGCGCCTAGAAAAGCGGCTGGTGTACCGCCTATTGTGCTGTGGGCGCGGCCTGTTCAGCAGCTTGAAGGGCGGTTTCGGTAAACTTCACCAGATCAGAGACGACCTGGGTTGTAGCCTGATTATAGCCATTCGCCATTTCGTTCATGCGATTTCTGCGAACCTCAATATCGGCATTAAGATATTTCTGTCCAACCACCGCCCGGTCTGAGACGCGGATCAGACGTGCATCCAAGGCCACCGACACAGTGGGCCGGTTGCGCCGGTAATTGGTTTCAAATTTACGCACAGAAATATCGAGCCGGTAATTGGCTGCCGTCGGACCACGTGGCTCCAGACTGACAATCTGGCTGGAACGGGCAAAACCTGCAGATACGGCCTCATTAAAAAGCCCGGACGCCGATGCCGCCCAACGGGCCTGCGCCACATAGGACACTTCTGAGCCTTCGACCGTCAATATCTGATCGCCCGCGCTGTCGCCCGGAAAGGTGACAGTGCCAAAAATAAGGCCAATCGGCATCTGCCCCTGTGGCGCTGTGGTTTTAGTCTGATCCACCAGTTCAGGCTCATAGCCAAAGCGATAAAGCTGTGCGGGCTTAACCTTGGGCAACAGGGTTACGCAGCCACTTAAGGCGATAGCCATCCCAATGACGGAAGCCGTTTTCAGAGCTTTCATGGCAGATATTTTCATTGGCTCACCTTTCTTTCTCTGGCAATGGGTCTGTTGATGAAGCCTTGCGGGCTGGCCTGAGCCGTATCGACCAAGGCCTTAACCGAAGCGGATGCGTCATTGAGATTACGCAGGCTTTCCTGCAATTCAGGCAGGGTTGTGCTGTTTAACTGATCGGCCGGTGCCTTAATGGCTACCGCCAGATCGGCCACATTATCCGCCGCCAGCGCCATCTTTTTCGTGGCCGCATCTATCTGATCAAGCGTCTGCGGCAGGCGCTTACTGGCTATGCCATTAGTCGAATTGGCCAGTTTGGTGACCGCATCGGCGGCCTGACCGGCGCTGACGATGGCCGCATGGGCATCATTGATCATCTGTTCGCGGCCTTTAAGCTGGGCGGTTATAGCTTCGATATTATTCAGGCTTTGCGAGAAGGTCTGGATGTTTTTGTCCGACAACAGCCGGTTAACGCGATTCAGGCTTTCATAGGTGTTTTCAATCACCGATCCCGATCCCGATAACAGCTTGGACAGGGCGCTTTCTTCGGAATGGATCAGGGGCGGTGGCGCATCAGGTTTATGTTCCAGCAAGGGTGCATTGGCCGAGCCGGGCGAAATCTGCATATAAAACAGGCCTGTAATGCCTTGCGGCTCAAGGGAGGCCTTGGAATCCACCCTCACGGGCGTGCCTTCATCCAGTTGCACGGTCGCAATCACCTGATGGGTATTGGCATTGCCGAGCCGCAGACCGGTGACTTCGCCGACCTTAATGCCGTTGAAGTGGACTTCGGCGCCCTTGGTCAGGCCGTCAACCGGCGTGTTGAATTCCACCTCATAGGTGCCAAAGCTCTTATTGAAATCAAACTGGATGAACCAGAAGGCAAAGACGAGCAACACCAATGCCAGAGCAAAAGTGGCCAGACCGACCAGAGCATAATGAGCTTGACGTTCCATATGGTTTCTTTCCCGTAACACGGTCTGATCGGTTTTGTGCCTGCACAAGCCTGTCAGATCGCGTCTTAAGCCTTAAGTCTGCCCCTGGGGCCATGAAAATATTCATGAATCCAGGGATGGGTGGATTTTTCTAATACGCTGACACTGGCTTTTTCGACCACATGGCGATCGGCCAGAACAGCGATTTCGTCACAGATAGCATAAAGACTATCGAGATCGTGCGTAATCATGAAAACGGTCAGGCCCAGACTGTCCGCCAGCTCACGAATAAGCGTGTCAAATGCCGCCGCCCCGATGGGATCAAGCCCCGCCGTCGGCTCATCCAGAAACAGCAGTTCGGCATCCAGCGCCAGCGCCCGCGCCAGAGCCGCGCGCTTGATCATGCCGCCCGACAGCTCAGACGGCATGAGTTCCGCTGAATTAAGCGGCAAGCCTGCCAGTGACATTTTCAGAAGAGACAGAGCGTGGGCTTCGCGGCGGCTGAGTTTGGAAAACTCCATCATGGGGGCCATGACATTTTCAACGACCGACAGGGTCGAAAACAAGGCACCACTTTGGAACAGCACGCCGGTCTTGGCCTGAATTTGCCGCATTTTGTCTTCGTCGGTCTCATAAAGCTTTTGGCCAAACAGACGAATGTCGCCGGAAGTCGGTTTTTGCAGGCCCAGAATAGAATTAAGCAACACTGTCTTGCCCGAACCTGAGCCGCCGACAATGCCCAACACCTCACCACGCTTAACCGTCAGGTCGAGGTTTTCGTGCACAACATGCGTGCCAAAGCGATTGTTCAGACCGGTAATCTGGATCGGATCGGCCTGGTCGGTCTTGAGCGGGGTAATATTCTTTCTTTTCATCAGAATACAAACCCATTGAACAGCATGGCAAAAATCGCATCAATCATAAAGACCAGAAAAATGGCCTGAACGACGGCGGTCGTCACCTGTCTGCCTAATGATATCACATCATCCTTGACCGTCATGCCCATGCGGCAGCCTACAACAGCAATGGTAATGGCCAGAAACGGCGTTTTGACCATGCCGACAAACAGATTGACCGAGGGCACGAAATCATACATCCGCGTCACAAAATATTGCGGCCCCATACCCAGCGTGCCCCAGATGGCCAGTGCGCCGCCAAACATCCCGGCGATCATACCCACAAAGGTGATAAGCGGCGTCATAATGGTCAGAGCCACCACCCGCGGCAAGACCAGAGCTTCGTAAGGATCAATACCCATGACCCGCATGGCATCAATTTCCTGATTCATCTTCATGGAGCCAATTTCCGCCGCAAAGGCCGAAGCGCTGCGGCCGGAAATCAGGACGGCGGCAATCAAAGGGCCAAATTCCCGCAAAACGCCTATGGCCACCATATCAATGGCAAAGACCGCCGCACCGAATTGTTGCAGGGTCAGCACAAGCAAAAAGGCCAGGGTCGCCCCCACAAACATATTGGTAACCGCAACAATCGGCAGGGCCTCAAGTCCGGCACGCTGCATGATATTAAACAAAGCCGCCCAGCGAATCCGGTCGGGGCGCAGGATAGACCGGAAGATAAGTGTGATGATGTGGCCCATAAAAACGGACTGGTCGATAAAGGCCTGCCAGAAAGCGGTCATCAGCCGGCCCAGATGGACCAGAACAAAATAGACCGGGTGCAGCCAGAAACGGCGCGATTCCGGATGCTCCTTGTTATAGGTGTCAATGCCCGTCTTGCAGCTATTGACCAGATTATATATCCGGCCATAGTTTTCATTATCAGTGAAAATCTCGCCGTCTAACCGTGAATCGACCACTTGCCGGAGGGTAAAGGCGCCCGCCGTGTCCAGCCCTTCGAGGCCATCTGTCGTCACCTGAATATGTTCATACCCCTTGAGGGCTCTGCTCAGCCGCGCGGTCATGCCGTCAATACGTGTCACAACCCAATGACCGCTAATGTTCAGGACTGCCACGTCATCCTTTTCCGCCCCTTCGGGAGGTTTGACGGTAAAATCAGCCTTAAGGGTTTCAGATGGGGCTTTGGACATTCAGGCAAGCATACTCACGTTGAAAGCCCCAACCATTGCAGGGCCGAACCAGCCTAGCACATAGGCATGAGAATGTTAAAATGGTAATCATAAAAACCACTTAACAGGGGCAGGCTGCAAATATTACTCAGTGTCCGCGTTTTTATACGTCTGCGGGTTTAGGGGGGGCCAGGCGAACCCGATACACACCCTTAAAACCTTCGGGTTCCACAGGCTTGCCTTTGCGAAGAACCTCAATACGCCCTTCGCGCGCCAACCGGATAATCACCGCCCGCACCTTAGGCAGTTCCCGCCGCCAGCCCTCTGCGTCAATCGCTTTGGCGGCATCATTCGGGCTTATGGACTCACCGTCTCGCACCTGCGATAAGAGGCCGAGCAAGGTCTCTTCTATAAAATGAGACATGATAATTTTTACTCCGGAGCAGGTAAATGAGCGTTAAACAGCCCTACGATATCGTCACCGAAGGCGTCTTTAAGGGGTGGATGATCGCGCCGGACGTCGGCAACTTCAACAGTCTTGTCGGCCCCTATTACTATCAGTCGGATGATCGCGCCAATATCAAAGTCGCGTTTCAGGCCCAAAAGCATCATTTAAATGCCGGCGGCAGCGTCCACGGCGGCTGTCTGCTCACC
>JBAWDM010000276.1:0-5009 GCA_049590735.1 Asticcacaulis sp.
GATGACGCCGTCAGAGCTTTATGAAAGCAAATGGTTTTCCGGTCTCGGCACAGAGCCCCTGTCGGATGCCTTTGATGCCGATTACCTCCTCGGCATGGCACGAGGCCGGAATTTAAACCTCAAGGCCCTGCTCATGGCGCAAGGGGGTATAGCTGGGCTTGGTAACATCTATGTCTGTGAAGCTCTGTACCGTGCGCGCCTCAGCCCTGACCGCAAGGCCAGCGACCTCAATGCCGCACAAGCCGACGTTTTGGTCACCGCCATAAAAGACATCTTGAACGAGGCTATAGCGTCCGGCGGTTCCTCCATCAGCGATTTTGCCGCCGCCTCGGGTGAGCTGGGCTATTTCCAGCATCGCTTTCAGGTGTATGACCGCAGAGGCAAGCCCTGCCTGCGCGCAGATGGCGGCCTCATTGAGCGCCACGTCCATCAGGGCCGCTCAACCTTTTTATGCCCCGTCTGTCAGGTTTGACATATGCGGGGAAAGGTGCCCGTGGAGCGCTTTTAGCGATGAATTATCACAGCTGTGTATGTTTTTATGCCGCATGTGAGAAAAGCGGCCTTGGGTGCATTGACCGGGGGCCGTTCATCAGTTATATCCCGCCCCCTTGAAATTCACATCTCTGCTGCCTTTGGGCACGGGGATATTTAACTTAAACTGTCTCGTCCTGTAAGGTGATGAATGGCCAATAATCCCGGCGCTCGCAAAGCGATCCGCAAAATCGCTCGCCGTACCGAAGTTAACAAAGCCCGCCGTTCGCGCGTGCGTACCTTCGTGCGTAAGTTTGAAGAAGCCCTGTCGGCAGGTGATGCTGCGGTGGCAGCGACCGCTTTTGTAGAAGCCCAGTCTGAAATGATGCGCGCTGTCTCCAAGGGTGTGGTTCACAAGAACACTGGCTCACGCAAGGTTTCGCGTCTGGCCGCTCAGCTCAAGAAGCTGGCAACCGCCTAAATTTTAAAGGGCGCGGATCGCTGTATCCGTGCCCTTTATTTCTGGTGTCTGCGATCTCCGGCCTCAGTTATAAAGCCCGTTTAGCGCCCCCTATCAAAACACAGACATATAAGAAACCCACGAACGCTTAGGCGGGCGAGGGTTGTTTTTTGTCTTAAGCCCGGCACGTCCGGCCTTTGCGACAAAATAAAGTGACCCTAAAAAAAATTGTCGAAATTGTGTTTAATTTTTCGTTGCCCGCGAACAGGTTAGCGGAGTCAATAAAAATATCAGCCCCTGTTGATAAATAAGCTTATTGACCCGACGCCTAAGAGCGTTAATTTGAACCTCCGCCGCCGAACTCATCCCGACACGGAAGATTTTTGCGGCATCCGGCCAAAAGCCGGACATATGGAGCCAGGTTAAGTCAGTCACCGCATATCAGGGACTGGATGTCCTGCTCAAAGGCTTATGCCAGTGGGGAAAAATCGGTTTCGGCCGACAGATCTCCGGCGGGCCTGAATAAAAGTTAAGCTGTTATTTTCGTCCGGCCGGATGTCTGCATCCGGTCTGTTCGAGATTAAATCGACCTGCCTCTGCGACGCCTATGCGCGACGCCGAAGCCTTAGGTATGGCAGTTCAACACAGGCTCGGCTCGCCTCCTCATGAGGCGATTTGAGTCAGACTAAACGGTACATATGTGATTTTCGTCTGTGATTTTCATCTGTGCGCCGTCAAAAATGTCTTTGAGATCAAAACGAACCGGAAGAGGGCTTTCACTGGGTAAAGGCTTTCATTGGGTATGGGGTTTCAGGGATATAAAACGAGATGACAGGGACGAAGCAGGCTTCCGGCCAAGGCATTCATTAGGAATGCATTTAGGCAAAGGCATGCCGGGTCATTCAACTAAGTAAGTAGCGTTGCGTAACTAGTGGGTATTTAAGGCAAATGATCGGGGCGATAAAAACAATGCCAAGCATGACAAGCTGGTCACCGGTCTTACCTGAAACGGTATGGACAAAAGTGGCGGCCACTCTTCGGCGGGAGCTGGGGGAAGGACCTTTCAATTCGTATGTAGCGCCTTCGTCTGTGCGTCCGGGGCTGTACGGCGATCCGGTTTTAGTCACACCCACGGCCTATGCACGGGACTGGATTGCCCGCAATGCCGCCCGCCGGGCGCAGGAATTATGGACACAGTTTGATCCGGATGCCCGTGTGCTGGATATTAAGTCGCGCGTCGAATACGAAGAAGCGCGCGGTGCAGACACGGATGCCCATCAGGCCACGCCTGTCGCCGAAGCCGCGCAAACCGTGCACGCCGTCCCTACGCCGGTTATGCCCGGCCGGGTGAATGGCCTTCAGGAACGCCTGACCTTCGACAGCTTTGTGTCGGGTCGTGGCAATGAATTTGCCTATACCATGTCGCGTCAGGTCGCCTCCTGGGCGGACGGCCATTTCAATCCTGTCTTTTTTCATGGTCCCTATGGCTACGGCAAGACCCACCTGCTCAATGCCATTGGCTGGGAAGCGCAAAATCGGCGGCCGGATGCCAAGATTGTGTATCTGACGGCTGAAAAATTTACCTCGGCCTTTGTTAAGGCGCTGATGGATAAATCAACCTCGGCCTTCAAGGATGAGATACGCAGCGCCGATCTTCTGCTGGTGGATGATGTCCATTTCATCGGTGGCAAGACCTCCTCACAGGAAGAGCTGTTTCACACCCTGACCTCCCTGATTGAGAATAATCGTCGCGTGGTGTTCACCGCCGACCGCCCCCCTTCACAACTGACCGAGATTGAGGCGCGCCTGCGTTCGCACCTGTCTTCGGGTCTGGTGTGCGCCCTTGATGTGGCTGACCAAAGCCTGCGCATGGGCATTGTTGAGCGTAAGCTTGAGCAATTATCGCAACGTCTGGGCACGCTTCAGCCACCGCGTTCAGACGTTTTACATTTTCTGGCCGAGCGTGTGCCGGGGTCGATCCGCGAGCTTGAAGGCGCGGTCAATACTCTGGTGGCGTCTGCCGGTTCTAAACTTGGGAGTTTGACTTTGGAAGAAGCTATGGCGTTGTTGCAGCCGAATTTGAAAGTGGCCGTGGAGCGCCGCGTCACCGTGGACGAAATCCAGAAACTGGTGTCTGAGCATTTTGGCCTGAAACAGGCTGATCTTCTGTCTGAGCGCCGCACGCGTGCCATTGCGCGTCCGCGTCAGGTGGCCATGTGGCTATGCAAGCAGCACACAACCCGCTCCTATCCCGATATTGGCCGCCGGTTTGGCGGGCGTGACCACACAACCGTTTTGCACGCCGTTAAAAAGGTTGAAGAGCTTCTGCAGGCCGATGATCAGATCGCCCGTGACGTTGAAGCCCTGACGCGAAAACTGCGTAATACATAATCATCCAAAAGCCCGAAGCTAACCCTTCGGGCTTTTTAGTCTATCTGGTTTGTATATCTGGCGGGTTTGTCGGGTTTTCATCGGACAAACCGTTTGAAATTCGTAAATTTTGCTCTAATGTTCGCCTCCCGGCCCTAAGGATCAAGAGAGTCGGACATTAAGACTGGGTAGGATATACAGATGCAATTCATCATTGAACGTGGCGCGCTCCTGAAGGCCCTTGGCCACGTCCAGAACGTCGTCGAACGCCGCAATACCATTCCCATCCTGTCCAATATCCTGTTGTCGGCAGAAGCGGGTCAGGTGTCCTTTTCGGCCACCGACCTCGATATGGAAATTGTCGACACGGCCGAGGCCATCGTACAGGTGCCGGGCCAGATTACGGCCCCCGCCCATACCCTTTATGAAATCGTCCGCAAACTGCCCGAAGGCGCGGATGTCGAACTGAAATTTGCGTCTGGCGATGATCCCCGTCTCAGCGTATCGGCGGGCCGGTCGCGCTTTGCCCTGCCGGTTTTGCCGGCGGGCGACTTTCCGATCATGTCCAATGACCATGAAGGCGTGTCGTACCAGATCCTGCGCGATGACCTGAAACGCCTGATCGACAAGACGCGCTTTGCTGTGTCGACCGAAGAGACCCGCTATTATCTCAATGGCCTGTTCCTGCATTGCCTGTCTGAGGATGGCTCCAACTATCTGCGCGCTGTGGCGACCGATGGTCACCGTCTGGCGCTGGCGGAAATGCCGGCCCCCGATGGTGCCATGGGCGGTGCAGGGGTCATTATCCCGCGCAAAACGATTGATCAGGCGCGTCGTCTGCTGGATGACGGCACAGGCTATGTCAGCCTGACGGTCTCGCCCGCGAAAATCCGCTTCCAATTTGGCAATGCGTCCCTGACCTCGAAAATCATTGACGGTGCCTTCCCCGACTATGGCCGCGTCATCCCTAAGGGTAATGACAAGGTGATGACGGTTGAGGCCGGTATATTGTCCAAGGCGGTTGACCGCGTGTCGACCATTTCGGCGGAAAAATCGCGCTCGGTCAAGATGACCATCGAGCCCGGCCGCCTGACGCTTTCGGTGCGCAACATAGAGGCTGGTCAGGCCGTCGAAGAAGCCGAAATCGACTATGATAATGAGACGCTCGATATCGGCTTTAATGCCCGTTACATCATGGATGTGATGGGGCAGATCGGCGGCGATACGGTGGAACTGCGTTTCAGCGATTCCTCATCGCCGACACTTGTGCTCGATCCGGTCGATAATGGCGTGCAATACGTTCTTATGCCGTTACGCGTATGATGAAACTCACGAAAAAGTCCCTCGGCTTCGCCTCAGTGTACTTTTTCGTGTAGGTCGGCATTGAGAAAAATTCTCTCGGGGCGGCCCTTCGAGAATTTTCCACATATTGTCTGCCTCTTCGAGGCATCGGAGCCAACCTCTCCTTCATGCCAACCCCCGATAACCACGCCATGCAACACCTGTCCCTGACCGAGTTTCGTTCGTATGAGCGGCTCGATTTCAACGTGGCCGGCCGCAGCGTCTATCTGTATGGCCCCAATGGAGCGGGCAAGACCAATCTGCTTGAAGCCATCAGCGTGCTCAATCCGGGGCGGGGCTTGCGCGGCGCGGCCTTTGCCGATCTCGGTCGCCGCCTACCCGATGAGTCGCGCGGTCGCGCCTGGGG
>JBAWDM010000277.1:0-3089 GCA_049590735.1 Asticcacaulis sp.
GTTAAAGGATAAAGACATTATGCAAGAAAAATCGACCCTGTCGCGCCCCGTCATAATCATAATCGGCCTTGTGGTGCTGGTTTTGGCGGGTGGCCTTGTCTGGAGCTATTTGAATCAGAAGCCAGAAGCGCCTGTTGCTGACGCACCGGTAGCGGCGGACGCACCCGTTGCTGCGGCTAAGGGGCCATTGGCTGTCTATGCCAAGGGGCCTCTGGCCAAACTGATCACCGATGAGACGCCGCAAACGATTGCAGATATTGGCTTTATCGACGGTGACGGCAAGCCGGTTAAGCTCAGTGATTTCAAGGGCAAGGTGGTGCTTTTGAATGTCTGGGCGACCTGGTGTGCGCCGTGTAAATTCGAGATGCCGACTCTGGCGCGGCTTGAGGCCGACTATGCCTCTAAGGGTCTGATGGTTTTGCCGCTCAGTGTCGACACCGAAGAAAAATTCGCTGAGGTAAAGGATTTCATCGGCAAGAATCCGCCGCTTAAGGTCTATGCCGATCAGAATTTTGAGGCCATTTCGAAATACAATATTGCCGGCATGCCTGCGACCCTGATCCTTGATAAGCAGGGCCGTCAGGTGGCGCGCCTTGATGGGGAAACCAAATGGGATACGCCGGAGGTCAAGGCGCTTCTGGATAAGCTGCTGGCGGAGTAGTCTTCTGCTCCTCTGCTTAGGGGAGGTGGCGGCGGAGCCGACGGTGGGGTTTCTTACTTAAAAATCCTGATCCGCCGGTTATAGGTCAAACACCGCCACACCCACTCAAACGGGCCATAACGGAAAAACTGAAGCCACAGGACACTGAACAGGATCTGGCCGATCCAGATGCTAATGACAATGGGCAAAAGCGCCGCGTGGTTCATGGTGCCGAACCAATCCGGCCCGCGTCCGCCATAAAAAAGGCCCGTCATAATCAGGGATTGCATCAGATAATTGCTGAACGCCATACGCCCGACACAGGCCAGCGGATAAAGCAGGGGTGCAATCGTCCGTACACGGCCTATCAGTATAAGCGCGGCCGCATAGCCCAGTGCCACGGGCAGGCACAGAAGGCTATTGGCTATGGCATAAAGGCCAAAGGTCTGCGGATAGGGAAAGCCCTGTGTGTAGGTGAGGTTGGCCTGAAAACCAATGACAATAAGGCTGAGGACGGCGGCGGCGATCATGGCAAAACAGGCGCGATTTGAGGCCTCTCCGTTCAGAATCCCCGCCTTGAACAGGCCAAGACCCAGCATCATTAAGCCCAGTGTGCTAGGCAGATAGCCCAGGGTTTCAGGTAAGACGCCTTGCGCCCACACCGTCATGTTTTGCATAAGCGACGCGGCAAAGTCACCGCGCATCGCCTGAATCGTGCTGGCTATGTCACTGGTGGCCAGTAAGGCGTCCGGCGGCACATTAAAGATTTGCGGGCCCAGCAATAGAGCTGAGCCGCCTAAGAACAACAAACTGCCCCACGACAGCAGGACGCGCGACGGCATGTCCTTCCAGCGCCAGAAGATAAAGCCCGTTACGGCATAGGACAGCAGGATATCGCCATGCCAGATCAGCGCCCCGTGAATAAGGCCGAAGACGACCAGCCAGCTCAGACGGCGAAATAAGGGTGTCTGTGTGACGGGGACAGATTTATCGGCATCACGGCCCACCAGAAAGAGGCTGATGCCAAACAGCAGGGTGAAGCCGGTGATGAATTTTTCTTTGAAAAAGGTCTCAATGATCCACCAGACCAGCCGGTCATCGGCCTGCATGGGCAGGGGCGACAAGGTGGGCATGACATAGACATCAAAGGGCTGGGCGAAGGCGATGGCATTGACCAGCAATATAGCCAGAAGGCTGAGACCGCGCAGATGATCGAGAAAGCGGATCCGTCCCGTGCTCGCCTGCCCGGTTGTCATCCTGCGCTGTCGGGCGTGCGCCGCAAGGTCAGGGCCTGCAACAGGATGGCAGCCGGAACGGCCAGAAAAAGCTGGGTCAGCAGCATCATCAGGCTAAGGAGGGAAAAGGCTTTGAGCAGCCGCTCGACCGGATAGGCCTGAAGCACGGTCAGCTTGATGAAGGCGGCGATTGAGCCCAGTACAATCATTAAAAATACACAGCCCAGCACACTCAGGACGGCATGCAGGCGCGTCGGCGGCAGGCTTATTTTCCAGATGATCAGTGTACTGATGATCCACGCGGGGGCCAGCATCATCTGGCGCAGGGTTTCTGCGGCGGCCTGCGGATCACCCAGAAGGGTGCGTGACAGCCACCAGAAAAACCCGTGCAGGCACAGGCTGGTGGCCCCGGCGATCAACATCCAGTTGACTTCGGGCTGATGAAAGCTGAGGCCGGAGGTTTTGGCCATGTGCTTAGCGGGTCGGAACCGGCTTTTCGCCGCGATAATCATAGAAGCCGCGGTTGGTCTTGCGGCCCAGCCAGCCGGCTTCGACATATTTGGTCAAAAGCGGGCAGGGACGGTATTTGGAATCGGCCAGACCGTCATACAGCACATTCATAACCGCCAAAACCGTATCCAGACCGATGAAATCCGCCAGCTCAAGCGGCCCCATAGGATGATTGGCCCCCAGTTTTAGCGCCGTGTCGATGGCCTCGACCGTGCCGACCCCTTCATAGAGGGTATAGATGGATTCATTGATCATCGGGATCAGGATGCGATTGACGATAAAGGCCGGAAAGTCTTCGGAATTGGCGGTGATCTTGCCCAGAGATTTGGCGAAGCTGACGGCGGTGGCATAGGTGTCGGAATCGGTGGCAATGCCGCGAATGATTTCCACCAGCTTCATGACCGGTACGGGGTTCATAAAATGCAGACCGATGAACCGCTCAGGCCGGTCGGTTGCTGCCGCCAGCCGCGTGATCGAGATCGAGGAAGTGTTCGACGCCAGAAGGGCTTCGGGTTTTAAGTGTTCGCACACCGCCTTGAAGATGGCGTTTTTCACCTCTTCACGTTCTGTGGCCGCCTCTATGACCAGATCACAGTCTTTGAGGTCGGCCATGGCACCGGCGGGGACAATGCGGCCGAGGGCGGCATTGGCCTCATCGGCGCTTAAGGTTTCTTTTTCAACCAGACGGCTCAGGCCCTTTTCGG
>JBAWDM010000278.1:0-5664 GCA_049590735.1 Asticcacaulis sp.
GGATTTGATGTTCACCATCGCGCGCCAGTGAGGTGCCGGTGGTTCTGCGGCCTGTATAGAGAAAGTCAGCCGCAATCAGCACCCGTGCCGAAGCTTCGTTATCGCTGAAATGCGCCGCATGGATAATGCGGTGCAGTTTGCGCTTTTTGCACCAGCGCAGCAGACCATTTACCGCCTCCAGCGCATAGCCCTGCCCCTGTTCGGCGGGCGTGATAAAGACGCTCAGATTCGGCCCAAAGCTGTGAAGGCGGTCATCGGCCCCGCAAATCGCTTCGGTCAGGCTGATCATCCCGACCAAAGTCTCATCGCCCGTCCGGATAGCGAGATGGGTAAACGGGGTTTGCATCATGCGCGCCAGCAGAACCTCAGCCCCGTAGGGCTCAAGCGGATGCGGAAGCGTGTGGGTCATGCGGGCGGCATGCTTATCGGCAAACACAGCCGTAAAGGCCGTAATATCCGATGCCCGCAAGGCGTTAAGGCTCAGACGGGTCGTCTCGATACTCTGAGTGCTGGGGCTTTGCGTGTTGGCGCTTTGGGCATCCGTGCGTGCCGTCAGGGTGGCGTCCCTGAAGCGGTCAGTCTGGTGGTCGCGGATCTGCGTGATCATTGGCTCGTCTCCTGTACCCCAGTCAGCGTCATACGCATGCCTTGAGGTGATTTTAGGGTGAAACTGTGTCGGTTTCACCACATGTCTTAAAGAGCGGGATCACGATTGGTTTATGGATAGTCTTCTGACCCATAAAACCAAAAAAAACGGGAGTCCGAAAAATCCGGACTCCCGCTCTTATTCGGTCCGGATCGGCTTAAAATCTAAGCACGATCCGAAAGGAGGATAGCGTGCTTATTCGGCAGCGGCTGCCACAGGAACGATCGACACATAACAACGGTCATCGCGCTTGCGTGTGAACTTCACATTGCCGGTTTCGGTGGCAAAAAGCGTGTGATCGCGACCAAGGCCGACATTGTCACCGGGGAAGAATTTTGTGCCGCGCTGACGGACAAGAATATTGCCAGCCAAAACGGATTCGCCGCCGTACTTCTTGACGCCTAAGCGCTTGGAGTGAGAATCGCGACCGTTGCGTGACGAGCCGCCAGATTTTTTGTGTGCCATGGGAGAATGTCCTTAGGGTCTAAATCTTATGCTTCGCCGGAATCGGAGGCGGTAGCGGTTTCAGCGGCGGCCTTTTTCTTCGGCGCTGCGGTTTTCTTAGGTGCGGCTTTCTTAGGTGCGGCCGCTTCGGTCACAACCAGATCGGCCACTTCAGGCTTGGTTTCAACAGCCGCCGCCAGATTACGCGGTGCCAGATTACGGGCACGGGCATCCAGCTCAGCCTTGGTGGTCAGCGAAACTGTGCCTTCCCACTTTGCCGACTTACCGGCGCCCAGGATCGACATGATGCGCAGAACGCTCTGGTGCTGGCGATGGCCGCGTGTGCGACGATAGCCCTGACGGCGTGTCTTCTTGAAGATACGAACCTTTTCACCCTTGCGGGTTTCGATCAAAGTGGCCTCAACCACCGCACCGTCAACCAGAGGCGCGCCAACAACGGCACCCGCCGTGTCACCGAGCATCAGGACTTCGTTGAACTTCAAAGCTGCGCCGGCTTCGCCTTCGAGCTTTTCGACAACGATCAGATCGCCGGCCGATACACGGTACTGCTTACCGCCTGTTTTGATGACCGCGTACATGGTCAAGAACCTTTGCGTAGGCGCGCAGCTTAAATAGACAAAGCCTTGCGCGTGAAAATGGAAATGCACCCGAGGAACCAAAAGGCTCCGGGCGAGAGGCGGCGACTTATACAAGGATATGCCGGTGAGTCAACGGGTTTTAGGGTAAGAAAGCCAATTATGTATGGCTTTGTATTTATGCACTGTGGTTAAGCGTACGTGGCAAGCGCTATTTCAACATTGCTTGCCACGTATTGCCAAACTTAGCAGATCAAAAGCCCAATCGTAAGCACATAATAATGGCCACAGCCGATCCTGTTGCCAATGCGGTAAACTTCACAATTATCCAATATACGGGTAGCTTGCATGGGTTGATTGCCACACGAAGGCGAGCCTCAAAGACCGTGAGTTCAGTTTTTAAATTATGTTTCATGTTCTCAATACCTAACTTCTTGAGGGAATGGAGAACGGCCGTTCGATTAGCAATTTAAGGAACATGGCGGACGCTTCAACAGTTTCATTTTTTAGGAAACAGCAGGACGGAAAACAACTCGTTGATATATATAAACATTATTTCTATTGTGTGAGGGGCTAGGTTTTATTGCTTTGTTTTCTATAAAGATTTAATTTTTTAGCAGCTTCATCTGCGGACCAATGAAGCTCTCTGTCGCGCCGTTCATATAGTCTCTGAAAATGGAGTGGTGAAACATACTCAATATCCAGATCGCTTAAATAGGCCCGCCAATAATAATTGACTGAGGTGATCGAGCCGAGTTTAGAACCAAGTTGTGATGGGAATAGAAAGTACGGTTTTTCTGAAACGTGCCGACCTAAAAGCCCTATTTTTTCGATGATGGCCTCTTGTTCATTTGATATTTCATTGTAATCAAACTCGCCCTGCCCATAACGCAATAATTTCGCGCGGCGTATAATGACTCGGTTGCTTCTTCTATAAATATCAACCAAGCAAATATCGTCCCATTTAGCGCACATTATTTTTGTTAGGTGAATGCTACGGAAAGAAAAATATAATCGTAGGCTCAATGCTTGCTGCCAAAGCTCTTTTTCTTGTTCTAGGCCATCATAAAAATTCAAAAAATTATTTCGATTCCATGTGGTTATAATACTCTTGGGTAGTTTTATCATGGCCCTCACGCAGACGTGGTTTCTATAGCTTTTGGATTTTATAGGAAATTTTAGGTTTGCCATTTCACTTTGGCTTGATTTCGCCCCCTAAAAGCATACTTAAACGCCAGACCCATTTCCGCTATATAAAGTAAGAATATCATGGCCGATACCGCGCAAACCCCCACAAAAACACCTGTCACTGTTCTCACCGGCTATCTGGGGGCCGGAAAAACGACCCTGCTCAATCGCATCCTGTCGGAAAATCACGGCAAGAAATATGCGGTCATTGTCAATGAGTTCGGGGAAATCGGCATCGACAATGATTTGATCGTCGGCGCCGACGAAGAAGTCTTTGAGATGAATAATGGCTGCGTGTGCTGTACGGTGCGCGGCGATCTGATCCGCATCCTGTCGGGCCTGATGAAACGAAAGGGCCGTTTTGACGCCATTATCGTCGAAACCACAGGTCTGGCCGATCCGGGGCCGGTGGCGCAGACCTTCTTTGTCGATGAAGACATTAAGGCCAAGACCTATCTCGATTCGGTGACGGCTCTGGTCGATGCTTTGCATTTTGAAAAGGCGCTTACCGAAGACCGTGTGGTCAAGGAGCAGATTGCCTTTGCCGACCATATTATCCTCAATAAGACCGATCTGGTTGATGCCGCCAAGCTGGATGAGATTGAGGGCCGTCTGAAGGGGCTTAATCCCTTGGCGCGGATCACACGGGCGGAGCGCTCCGGCGTCGATATCGCCAGTCTGCTCAATCAGCACCGCTTTGATCTAAGCAAGATGGACAGTATTGGTCATGAGGACCATGCGCATCACCACGATCATGATCATGGGCATGATCATCATCACCATCATCACGATCACGGCCCGGCCCACGGTGAGGCCGGACATGTGCATGACGAACATTGCGCCCACACCATCAACCCTATCCATGACACAGAGATCACCAGCCTTTCCCTGTCGGCCACCACGCCGATTGATGGCATGCGCTTTACGCAGTGGCTCGATAAGTTGCTGGCCGAAAAGGGTCAGGACATTTTGCGCGCCAAGGGAATTCTGGACATTAAGGGCGAGGATAAGCGTCTGGTGTTTCAGGCCGTTCACATGATCCTGGAGGGCGAATTGCAGGGCGAATGGAAGGCTGATGCGCCGCGTGTTTCGCGCGCTGTGTTTATTGGCCGCCAACTGGACACAGCCGCCCTCAAGGCCGGTTTTGAAAGCTGTGTAGCCTAAGCTTTTCCTCCCCCGCTTCGCCAATGGCTCGCAAGGGAGGAGAAGATGTTCTTTCCAAATTTCAATGCCTTCCCTATAAAGCGCCTCATGACCTTTGCTTATCAAAAATCCTTCGATTCCTATGTCGTCAGCGCTCTGTTTGACGCGCTGGATGAACCCGTCATCTGTCTGGGGGACGGGCGCATTGTCTTTCCCGATGCCGATAAGATTTATGACGCGCACCCCAATGCGGGCATTTTAAGCGCCATTATCCACCCCACAGGTTTGGGCGTTATCAGTGGCGGCGATGATGGTCGCGTCGTCTGGACGACCAAGGAAGCGGGGCCGATTGAGCTGGCGGCGCACACAGGCGCATGGATTGACGCCATCGCCGCCGCGCCCGAAGGCCAGACCATCGCCTATGCCGTGGCCAAAAAAGTCTATGTGCTGGATTTACTCAAAAAAGAGACTAAGACCTTTGTTCACGAACAATCGGTGGCTGGTCTGTGCTTTGATCCCAAGGGCCGTAAGCTGTATTGCGCCACCTATAATGGCGTCGTGGTGTGGTTTGCCCGCATCGACGCCAAGCAAAAACCAACCAAACTGTTCTGGGCCGGCTCACATACCGGCATCGCCATGGCCCCTTCCGGTGAGTTCGTCATTACCGCTATGCAGGAAAATGCGCTGCATGGCTGGCGGCTAAAGGATTCCAAGGATATGCGCATGGGCGGTTATCCGGCTAAGATCAAAAGCCTGGACTTCTTCGCCAAGGGTAAACTTCTGGCGACATCCGGGGCCAATGGCGCGGTGGTCTGGCCGTTTTTGCGCGCCAACGGGCCGATGGGCGAAGAAGCCTCTGAGATCAACCCGTTGGAAGGCACGATGGTCACCTGTGTGGCCGGTGCGCCCGAAGACACGATCTTAAGCGCCGGTTCCGAAGATGGCCGCGTTTGGTTGGCTGAATTGCAATCGACCCATATCGAATGGATCAAGGCTGAAAAAGGTGCGGCTATTACCGCGCTTTCCATGTCCGGTGAAGCCAATCGCATTGTGTTTGGTGATGAGGATGGAGCCGTGTATATTTTCGAAGCGTGATATCACGTTCTGAGAGGCTGCAAAGCCTCATCTATCTGCGATACGTTGCTCGCGTACTCGAGTACGCTGCGCTACGTTTCTCGATAGCTAAACCTTTTCGCCGTCTTATAACGCGATATCGGTTCGGCGTGTGTGACTAAGGGGGCTGACTTACATGAGTGTGCGTGACGTTTCATCGAAGCCATCTTCCAAGCCTATTCGTGATAAACCAAAGCGCAAATTTCGTCCTTTTCGGTTGTTGGGCCAGTGTATTCTTGGCTTTTTTGCCTTTTCCATCCTGTCGGTGGCGGTTCACCGCTTTGTGCCGGTGCCGATCACCATCCTGATGATCACCCGCCTAGCGCAAGGGCAGGGGATTGACCATCACTGGGTGCCTGCCTCGAAAATCAGTGATAATCTCAAACGCGCCGTGATTGCCTCTGAGGATGCGAAATTCTGCACACATGATGGATTCGATATTCAGGCGATTGAGAAGGCGCAACGCTATAATGCCACCCATAAGAAAAAGCGCGGGGCGTCGACCATCTCACAACAAACCGCCAAGAATGTCTT
>JBAWDM010000279.1:0-11351 GCA_049590735.1 Asticcacaulis sp.
CCGCAGGAGCCCTCCGTTTTGCCGCCCATCCAGCCGGACCTGAACCCGCAGCCCGAAGCCCCGCAACAGTCGCTTTTGGTGCAGCCCCAGATCATGCCGCCACCGCAACCGACACCGGTTATCACCCCGCCATCGACAGCGCCGGCTTTGATCATTGATAATTCTGTGCCCGCCGCTCAGGCACAGGCGCAGGCACAGGCCGCCGCCGCTGCGGCCAAGCCCCCCAGCAATGCCAATGATCAGTTTTTAGCCTCTCAGACGGCGGATGTGTCGCAACGCGCCTGGAAGATTGGCGATCCGTCCAAGGTGGTGCCGCAGGGCGCGGTCATTCCGGCCGTGCTGGAAACCGCCATCAATTCGGATTTGCCGGGCTATACGCGCGCCATTGTCTCCCGCGATATCCGCAGCTTTGATGGCACGACCATTCTGGTGCCGCGCGGGTCACGCCTGATTGGCCAGTATAAGTCCGGCCTGACCAGTGGTGAAACGCGGGCCTTCATTATCTGGAACCGGCTGATCCGGCCGGATGGCCTGTCGGTGCAACTGGCGTCACCGGCAACGGATGATCTGGGGCAGGCGGGCATGAGCGGCAAGGTCGACACCCATTTCGCCAAGCGGTTTGGTTCAGCCACCCTGTTGACCATTGTCAACGGCCTGTCGTCTATTATCGGTTCAAACAGTGGCAGCACGATCGTTATCGGCAGTTCCGGCGATGCCAAGGGCCTGATCGGCGAGGCTCTGGCCAATGACATCAAGATACCGCCGACCATCAAGGTGGCTCAGGGCGCGCCCATACTGGTCTTTGCTGCCCGCGATCTCAATTTTAATACGGGCAATTAAATGAGCAGCCTTGAGCAAAACGTTGTGACGATTGGGGATGGCGTTTATCTGCGTACCTATCTGCGCCCGTTTTTGCCCTTCCTTGAGCGGGATGATGTCACGGAAATCCTGGTCAATAAACCCGGTGAAGTGTGGATTGAAGTCTCCGGTCAGGCGCATATGCAGCGTTTTGATATGCCTGAAGTCGATGACCTTCTGCTTAGTCGCTTAGCGGCGCAGATTGCCCGCGTGGCCCATCAGGGGATAAATCGTGAAAACCCGTTGCTGGCTGCCTCCCTGCCATCGGGCGAACGCGTCCAGCTGGTCGGCCCGCCCGCCGCGAAACACTGGTCCATGGCCATCCGGCGGCACCGCATGGTGGATTTGTCGCTTGAGGCCTATGATCGTGGCCCGATTGCAGACAGTGCCGGTAAGGGCAAGCGCGATGATCTGGCCTATGCCCGCAAACACCCCATAGCCTTCCTCAAAGAGGCCGTGGCGGCGCGCAAAACCATCCTGATTTCCGGCGGCACCTCCTCCGGTAAAACCACGTTTCTGAATGCCATGCTCAAGACCATACCGGAGCATGAGCGCATTATCATGGTTGAGGATACGCCCGAAATTGCCTGCGCCCATGCCAATTCGCTGCGGCTGGTGGCGGTCAAGGGCGATATGGGCGAAGCGCGCCTGACGATCAATGACCTGCTTCAGGCCAGTCTGCGCCTCAGGCCCGACCGGATTATTGTCGGCGAAATCCGGGGTGAAGAGGCGGTGACCTTTTTGCGGGCCATCAATACCGGCCATCCGGGCTCCTTTACCACGGTTCATGCCAATACACCAAAGGGCGCCTTAGAGCAGATTGCCCTTATGGTCATGCAGTCGGGCACGCAACTGACGCGGCTGGAAACTTTGGCCTATGCTTCGTCTTTGATTGATGTGGTGGTGCAGTTGTCGCGCACCGGCGGTGAGCGGGTCATTACCGATATTGACCTGCCGGTTTAAGACAAGACCGTGTTGAGCAATTGCTCCAGGGTTTCAACATGCAGAGGCTTGACCACATGATGATGGAATCCGGCCTCCTGCGCTTTTTGGCGGTGTTCGCTTTCGCTCCAGCCGGTCTGGGCAATAAATATGGTGTCGCTTAGTTCCGGCATAGTGCGAAGCTGGCGGCACAGATCGTAACCATCCATGCCGGGCAGGCCGATATCCATCAGCATGATATCGGGCTTATAGCTCAAAACCTGATCCAGAGTCTCTTTGGCATTGCCCGCCAGTTGATAATCATAGCCCAGCATTTCGACCAGCCAGCCGGTCGTTTGCGCCAGATCCGGATTGTCCTCAACAATCATAATGCGCGCGGGTGTGTGCGCAGGGGCTTCATCAGCCATGTATCATCTCCGTATCAAAGTCTAAAAGCAGGCTGATCATAAAGTGGTTTGTGGTGAGTGGCGAATCCGGGCCTTAGCCATAAGCTCGCTCAGATGGCCCAAGCTCATGGGCTTGGTGATATGATAGTCGAAACCGGCCTCAAATGCACGCTGGCGGTCGCTTTCCTGTCCCCAGCCCGTCTGGGCAATCAGGGTTATGGACTGAGTGGCCTCATCGCTGCGTAACTGACGGCAGACTTCGTAACCGTCCATGCCCGGCATGCCAATATCCAGCAGGATAATATCGGGGTGCATGTCTTTGGCCTTCACCAAGGCCGAAGGGCCGTCATGCACAACGGTCGGTTTATGCCCGGCCAGTTCCAGCATCCAGCAGGTTGTCTGGGCGGAATCGACATTATCATCGACGACCAGCACATTCAGCGCGCTTACAGTTGCCTGTGTCCCGTCTGGTGTGATCGTATCCTGGGCCTGTTCTGATAAGGCAAGCGGCAGGTGAATGGTAAAGGTGCTGCCCTTGCCCAGGCCCTCGCTGGCGGCAGAGGTCGTGCCGCCATGCATCTCAACCAGCTTTTTAACCAGAGCCAGCCCAATGCCCAGTCCGCCGCGTGAACGATCCAGATGACGTTCCACCTGCGCGAACAGGTCGAACACACGCGGCAGCATATCTTCGTCAATACCAAGTCCGGTATCGGACACGGTAATTTCGGCCATATGGTCATGTGTGGTGGCCTGCAGGGTAATATGGCCGCCTTCGGGTGTGTATTTGGCGGCATTGTGCAACAGATTGCTGACCACCTGTGCCAGCCGGGTCAGGTCCCCGTCCACCCAGATAGGCGTTTCAGGGATAAGGGTTTCCAGATGATGCTGGCTGGCTTCAATAATGGGCTGGCTGGTCTCTATGGCGGATGTCAGGACATCCTGTAAGGCTATGCGTTTCCTATGCAGGTCGATACGGCCACGGCTCACGCGCGATACATCCAGCAGGTCATCAATCAGACGCACCAGATGGGTCAGTTGGCGGTCCATCATTTCGCGCACATCTTCGGTGCGTTTGCCTTCAGGGGCCATGCGCAGGATTTGCAGACCATTGCGAATGGGCGCCAAGGGATTGCGTAATTCGTGCGCCAGAGTGGCCAGAAATTCGTCCTTGCGCGCATCGGCTTCTTTGAGCGCCAGTGCGGCGGCGCGGCTTTCGGCCAGCAGGCGTATATTGTCCTGCGCAAAGGCGGCTACGCTTTCGCTGTGACGGATGATTTGCTGGCGCTGGCGGTACAGATCGGAAAAGACACCGACCTTGCTACGCAGAATATCGGGCTCCAGCGGCTTTTGCAGGAAATCGACCGCACCGGCCTCATAGCCCCGGAAACGGCGCTGGCGATCGGCACTGCCGGCTGTCAGGAAGATGATGGGAATGCTTTTGGTGCGTTCACTGCCGCGTATCAGTTCCGCCAGCTCAAAACCGTCCATTTCCGGCATCTGAATATCCAGTATCGCCAGAGCGACATCGCGCTTCAGCAGGATTTCCAGCGCTTCTGTGCCGGAACGGGCCTGAATCAGTTCTAAGGACGGGTGGCGCAATACGGCTTCGAGCGACAGAAGGTTTTCCTTCAGATCATCCACCAGCAGGATCGGCACAGGCGAGTCTTCAAAAATCTTCACGATAGAGCCGCCTTTTGTAATCTGCGCGCCATCTCATCCAGTGATAAAATGGTCGCCGTCGGGTTAAGCGCAATGGCCGCTTCCGGCATGACGGCGCTATAGGCATGGGCCGGACATTCGACCCAGGCCTGTCCGCCAGCCTGTGTCACGGCCTGTAACCCTTTGGCCCCGTCCTGATTGGCGCCGGTCAGGACGATACCGATCAGACCTTCGCCATAGACATCGGCAGCACTTTCAAACAACACATCAATGGAGGGTCTGGAATACAGAACCGGCTCTTCGCTGGATAAGGACAGATACCTGCCTTTTTCAACCAGCAGATGATAGTCCGGCGGGGCAAAATAGATGGTGCCGGGCTCAATGGGCAGTTTGTCCTCGGCCTCGACCACGCTCAGGGCGCATTTATCGGCAAACAGGCTGGTGATCAGGCTGTCCTTATCGGCCGGCAGATGCAGCACGACCAAGATGGGCAGGGGAAAGTCGGCGGGCAAGGCGGGTAAAATGTCGGACAGGGCTTTTATGCCGCCTGCGGAGACACCTATGACGACAGCCTGGGGCGGGGGTGTTTTCATGCGCTGTCCGCCTTCTGGTAGATACGTTCATGGCGCACAAATTCGCTGAAATTATCGGCACTTGACGAAAAGCGCAGGCTTTCCTTGCTGCCCAGACCCAAAAAACCTTTACGGCTTAAGGAGTCCTTGAAAAGGTCAATGGCGCGATCCTGTAATTTACGGTCGAAATAGATCAGCACATTGCGACAGGAGACCAGTTGGGTTTCGGCAAAAACGGCATCTGTCGACAGGCTGTGATCTGAGAAAACCACATTCTTGCGCAGGGTTTTATCGAAAGACGCGGCATTATAGGCGGCGATATAATAGTCGGACAGGGACGATTTTCCACCGGACTGCCGGTGATTTTCGGTAAACAGCTTGATGCGGTCAAGGCTATACACACCGGCTTCGGCCTTACGCAGGGCATTTTGATTGATGTCGGTGGCGTAAAACAGGGTGCGGTCTTCAAGGCCTTCTTCGCGGAACAGAATAACCAACGAATAGACTTCTTCGCCTGTGCTGCAACCGGCAATCCAAACCTTAAGCGACGGATAGGTGCGCAGATGCGGAATCACCTGCTCACGCAAGGCACGGAAATAGGACGGGTCGCGGAACATTTCGCTGACCTGTACCGTCATATAGGGCAAGAGTTGCTGCATGATACCGGCATCATGCAAAAGCATATCCTGCAAGGCCGAAAAAGAGTCACAGGCAAATTGCGGCAGGGCCTGCCGCAGGCGGCGTTTCAGGGACGCCTTGGCGTAACCGCGAAAGTCATAATGATACTTCAGGAAGATGGCTTCCAGCAGAAGTTGAATCTCAATGTCTTCGGTTCTGTGGGGCATATTACCGCGGCATCCACACGCGCACGAGCGAGATCAGTTTTTCAACATCCAGAGGCTTGGCCATATAGTCATTGGCGCCGGCATCCAGACAGCGCTCCTGATCGTCCTTCATCGCCTTGGCGGTCAGCATGATCACGGGCAGCTTAGCCAGTTCAGGCCGTTTTCTGATTTCGCGTGTCGCCGTCAGTCCGTCCATTTCCGGCATCATGACATCCATCAGCACCAGATCAATTTTGGCGGACTCCTCCATTTTATCCAGCACATCCAGCGCTTCGACGCCATTGCGGGCGATTTCTACAATGGCCCCTAAGGGCTCGAATATATTGGTGATGGCATAGACATTGCGCACATCGTCTTCGACAATCAGTATGCGTCGGCCTTCGAGCATGGCGTCGCGGTTGCGCGCTTTTTTCAGCAGGGTCTGCTTTTCCGGCGACAATTCAGAGACGATCTGATGCAGGAAAAGCGTTACCTCATCCAGCAGGCGCTCCGGCGATTTGGCACCCTTGATGATGATGGATTTGGAGTAGCGGCGCAGGCGATGTTCATCATCGTGGCTCAGATCCTTGCCTGTATAGACAATGACCGGCGGGAAGGAATAGGCATCCTGCTGGCTCAGCGTCTCCAGCAGGGAATAGCCGGACGCATCCGGCAGGGAGAGGTCAAGCACCATGCAGTCAAATGTGTGTTTCTGAAGCTGTTCCAGACATTCAGCCGCCGTGCCAACAGCCATCGTATCGACATCATGAGCCTTAAGCAGGCGTACAACGCTGTCACGTTGCACCTGATCATCTTCAACAATCAGAACACGGCGGACATTCTGCGTCAGGCGGCCCTCAATATCCTTAAAGGCCTGCACCAGTTCATCTCTTTTGACCGGTTTGAGCATATAGCCAATCGCTCCCAGCGACAGGGCCGTATGGGCATAATCATTGGCAGACACCACATGGACGGGGATGTGGCGTGTGGCGGGATCACGTTTGACACGATCCAGAACGGACAGGCCGGAATGATCCGGCAGGCCGACGTCCAGAACAATGGCCTGCGGCAGATGAGTCTGAGCCGCCTCAAGCCCGTCTTCGGCCGTATGCGAAATCAGGCACAAAAAGTCCATGTCATGCGCCAGATCATAAAGGATTTTTGCGAAACTTTCATCGTCCTCGATGACCAGAATGGTGCGCTTTTGCGGATCAAGCCGATCACGGTCGTCCTTGACGCCCTTTGGGTTGCTGCGATTTTTGGCAGAGTCCGTCGTCTTTTTTTCTGAGCGCGTAGCCGGCATGGTATTTTCATACGGTGCCGGTGTCGTGTCTGCGGCGGGCGTGAAGGCCGGAACCTCTCCGGAGAACTCAAACGGCAAGGTAATCGAAAAGGTGCTGCCCTTGCCGTGGCTGCTGACCAGCCCCACCTGTCCACCCAGAAGACGCGCCAGTTGCCGCGATATGGACAGACCAAGCCCCGTGCCGCCGAATTTGCGGTTGATGGTGCCGTCCGCTTGTTGGAAGGCCTCGAAGATGGATTCCTGATGCTCCGGCAAAATGCCGATGCCGGTATCGGTGACGCTAAAGGTCATCTGGCCATCTTTTGCGGGCATGAGCTTTAGCTCGACATGGCCCTTTTCGGTAAATTTAAAGGCATTGGACAACAGGTTTTTCAGCACCTGTTCCAGTCTTTGCCGATCCGTATGCAGAAATTCAGGCAGACTGTCGTCAATGGATGTCTTGAAAGTCAGGCCTTTTTTCTGCGCCACGGGCTCAAAGGTGCGCCGCATATCGGTCACGACCCGTTTCAACGCGACCGTTTCGGGGCGGATATCCAGTTGCCCGGCCTCGATCTTGGACAAATCCAGAATGTCATTGATCAGATTCAACAGATCATTGCCTGACGCCTCAATGGTACGGGCAAAATTGACCTGTTCTTCCGTCAGATTTTCGTCACTGTTGTCCGCCAGAAGCTTGGCCAGAATCAGCGATGAATTGAGCGGTGTGCGCAATTCATGCGACATGTTAGACAGGAAGTCCGACTTATAACGGCTGGCCTGTTCCAGTTCCTGCGCTTTTTTATCGACAGCCTGCTTGGCCCTGGTGATGTCGTCACGCTGTTGCTCCAGCGTATTGGCCTGTTCTTCAAGCTGGCTGTTTGTCTGTTCCAGTTCTGCCTGCTGTTGCTCCAGACGGAAGAAGGATTCCTTAAGCGCGCGGCTTTGTTCCTCAAGCTCTTCGTTGTTGACCCTGAGTCCCTCACTCTGGCTTTGCAGTTCTTCGCTCTGGCTCTGTAATTCTTCGCCCTGGCGCTGGGTTTCCTCAAGCAGGTTTTGCAGATGCAGATGATAATTGGCCGATTGCACCGCGACATGGATGGTTTCGGTGATGCGCGCCATGAGCGCCGCCACATCGCGGTCAATCCCATGTAGAAAGCCCAATTCCACCACGGCATTAACATGTCCGCCAACCTGAGTGGGCAGGACAAGCAGGCTGCGGGGCCGCCACTGACCCAGACCCGCGCCGACACTCAGATGCGAGTCCTCCAGATCTTCTAGCTGAAGTATGCCACCATCGGTCACGGCCTTACCCAGCACCGTATGATCCGGTCTGAAGCTTAGCGGTATATCATTATCGTCGGGCACACCCATGGTGGCCGTGCGCTCAAACATATTATCGGACAGGACGTAAAACGCACCGGCCTTTGCGCCGCAATAGTCAGCCAGATAGTTCAGGACAACGCGGCCCAGACTTTGCAGATTCTGCTCGCCCATCATGGCGGCGCTGATGCCGACCTGACCATTTTGCAGCCATTGCTCACGGCGTCTCTGGGCGGCGGCACGGCTGACCATATAGGTAATGGCAATGGCCAGCAGTATGCCGATGACCGCCGTGACCAGAGTAATGAACAGCGCGCTTTGGAAGGCCGCTTTCATTTCGGCCTGACGTTCTGCGCGCACGCTCATCTCATCTGTCTGAATGGCGCTGATCTGAGCGCGGATATCATCCATATAGTCTTTGCCGCGATTGGTTTCGACCATGGCCAGGGCGGCGGCAAACCCTTGTGATTTGCGCGTTTCTACGGTCTGGCGCATATAGTCGAGCGCGGTGTCGATGCGTGTTTTCAGACGATCCAGACGCGCTTGCTGCTCAATATTGCCGGCGCTCAGGCGGCTGACGACAGCCAGTTGTTCTTCAATCGAGCTTGTGGCGCTGGTATAGGGCTCCAGATATTGCGTATCCCCCGTGATGACATAGCCACGCTGGCCGGTTTCGGCGTCTTTTATGTCGGAGAGTACTTCATTCAACGCCAGCAGACGATTTGACGTCCTGAAGATTTGTTGGCTGTTGTCATTCAGATTGCGGATATTGATGACGGAAATAGCGCCACTTACGACAAAAAACACCGCAATCAGCGACAACCCAAGCGAAATGAGCAGGTCTGTCCGCATCTGTCCGGCGGACATCCATACAAGTTTAGTTTTCGCCATATGTCAGTAGCCCTAAAATCTTAGCTGCATAAGATTATGATATTATAAAAAAAGACGCTAGAGGGCCGTCAGCAAGCATCCAATAAGGAGTGCAGCGAAAAATATAAAGATTATGTAAGCGCCATGTAGCGTCTTGTTGCGTTCTTTATGCATATCGCCGGGCTTGCCAGTGTATTTTTATGTCTGTGCCCCTAGGCTTACCCCATCACCCAGCCTTATTTCAGGCATGCGAAGGCGGAGGCCATTATGGATATTTTAGCTGTTGAACCGGACGATTTGCCCCTGACTGTTGAAGATTTAGATGCAAAAGTGCCTGTTGAGACGCGGACTCGCGGCCTGCCGCTCATGACCATGGCCATAAGTGGTCTGGCCGGCATTGGGCTTTTCGCGCTGATTTTCACTACCAAACATATGTTCCAACCGAATAAGGTCGTCTTGAAATGACAAACGCAAACAGGCCCCTCAGCAATAAGATGTCCGGTGCCGGATTGGCCCGGACTGGTCAACTGTTAAGTCGGGGAACAGGCCGCAGTTCATGGATTGCCGCGGCTATTTCAAAACGCATCAATGCCAGACTGTCCGGACAAGCCACCTAAGGGCTTGTCCAATTTCATTTTAACGGTTTTCAGCCTTCAAGCCCCTTAGTCAGTCTTCGATCTGATAATGGATGGGCTTGAAGGCAAAATTATTGGATTGCAGGGCCGAACAGGCCGTCAGGGCCACAATCAAATCCATATCTGCTTCAAACAAAATATGATCACCGGCCTTGCTCATAGGTGGATCGACCGTGAGGGCGCCGGTTTCACCATTGACCTGAACATTCATAAAAATATTAAAGGCGACCGGAATCTGATCCGGCTGGATGCCATAGGGCTCAAGTGCGTGTGCCAGATTGCCAAAACAGCCCTGATGCGGGTCTTTGTCGCCATAGATGATGCGAAATGTGTCCTTTGAACAGGGCGTCAGCAGGAAGTCGTGGCGGCCGACCGTGTCCTCCAGAATTCTGAGCATAATCTCGCTGCGGTTGGAATAGAGCGGATCACCGGTCGTCAGGAAAAGCTTTGAGGCATAATCGAGCGTTCGGCCTGATGAAATGACCTCGGCTGTATCCGCCGCATTAAAGGCCAGCATATCCGACACCTGTTCGCCCTCAGGATCCATCACACGCAGTTTTTGACCTTTATTCAGGCGAAAAGCGGCACCGGAACGGGGCGGAATTATATGTATCATGTCTTGGTCCTGTAGGGTGTGAAGGCGTCCGTTTAGGGCTTAAAGGGGCATGTCCAGTCGGCTTCGACCAGTCGTCCGCTATATTGCGCGGCCTCGGTGCTGTCGCCAAATCGGGATAACATGGGATTGGCCGATCCGGAAAAAGCGATGTCGCGATTGATAATGTTTTCCCGCAGGGTTTCATAGCGATCCTGCGCCCGCAACTGTTCAAACTGGTCATGCGCATTAAAGACGATGGCGGGGGATGAAAAGCGCCGCGCCGGCCGACTGGCGCCGGGGTGCATGCCGATGAGATAAAAAGCTTCTTCGGCAAAACTCAGCGAAAATTTGGAACTGGTGGCATCAGAGCTGACACGAGAATCATAGGCATAGCCACGCTCTTTGTCGATCCGGTGCAGGGCCTGAATGCGCTGCCACATGGCCTGTTCAAATTCGGGCTCAGACAGAAGGGCGTCCGTTTTAAAGATGACGACAAAGCTTTGAAACAGCTCTGGATTGGCTTTGAAGTCGCTGGCAAAGGCCGTGAGCTGATCATGGATGGCTGTGTCATCGCGCGGGCAACGGATATCGCCCACCTCCATGATCTGCATGTGATGACGGGCCAGTGTTGACTTTGCCGCCACGCACGGAAAAGCTCTGTCGCGGATAAAGGCCTCGAAGGCCTGACTGGCCGTCGGACCTGAAGGCGTATGGTCGGTAGATGTCTGCGCCTGCGGCGTCACCTCACTGTCGAACATTCTGTATCCTGTAGGGCTTGGGTTCTGACTTAAGTTTATGTTTTCATCTTAAGTGTCAGAGGATAAACAGTATGTCGGGAAGGCAGGGGGATATCGCAAACAGGCCATAAGGGCCGTTTCAATGAGTAGTCACCAACTGTCTCAGGGCCTGCCCCAGCTTATTCATTGACGCTATCTTATCCCTCCAGGACAGGGCAATCAGCGGCCCCAGATCGGTTTTGTTGACATCGACAATATAGATACGGCCATTATGACGATCCCTGAGAATATCCAGCCCGCCCCAGTCCAGACCCATTTTAAGGGCGAATTGCCGGATAAGCATTCGCTCATGCTGTGAAAAAATGTCGCTGACCCTGGCCAGATAAGCCCGGCGGTTATGGATGGAAAACCGCCCCTGCGGGGTCTTGACCTTGACCCAGACCAGCACGGGTTCCGCGCCCGCACAGGGCGTACGCAGATCGCGGCAGCAACCATCTTCGTCGCGGGTATCAATCAGATGCTGATAGACCATGCCGGGTTGGGCCGGGCAGGGGGCGATGACCACACGCCCACCATGCACACCGTTTGTTTCCGGCTTTTCGACGATTTCGCCAGTGGTTTGTTCAGGATCGAGCGCCAGAGGATAGCCGAAAACCTCTTCGAAAATGCGC
>JBAWDM010000280.1:0-2479 GCA_049590735.1 Asticcacaulis sp.
ACCTTAAGCCTCCCGCCCGGCACAAAGGCCGGTCTGGTGGGCCTTAACGGGGTTGGCAAATCCACCCTGTTCAAACTCATTCTCGGTGAACTGCAACCCGGTGGCGGTGAGATCACCACGCCCAAGGCCTGGCGGATCGCCTCGGTCGATCAGGAAATCGCTGCATCGCCCAAGCATCTCATTGACGAAGTGCTGGATCTGGACATTCGCCGCCGCGACCTGTTGCTGGCGCTTGAAACCGCAGACCCCATCCACCAGGCCGAAATTCACCACGACCTGTATGCCATCGGTGCCGACCGTGCCCCATCTAAAGCGGCTGAAATTCTTAGCGGTCTTGGCTTTTCCAATGCCGATCTGACCCGGCCCATTTCCGATTTTTCCGGTGGTTGGCGGATGCGGGCGGCACTGGCAGGCGCGCTTCTGGCCGAGCCTGATCTGTTGCTGCTGGATGAGCCGACCAACTATCTCGATCTCGAAGGGGCTTTGTGGCTCGAAGAACGCCTGAAACGCTATCCGAATGCCGCCCTGATGATCAGCCACGACCGTGATCTGCTCAATGAGTCGGTAGACGCCATTGTCCATGTCGGGGGTCAAAAGCTCGACTACTATACCGGCGGCTATGATAGTTTTGAGCGCCTGCGCGCGGAAAAAGCCCGCCTCAATGCCGCCAATGCCTCAAAGCAGGAAGCCGAACGCGCCCACTTGCAGGCCTTTGTTGATCGCTTCCGTGCCAAGGCCTCCAAGGCCGCACAGGCTCAGTCACGCATGAAGAAGCTGGAAAAACTGCCGCCGATTTCCGCGACCCTCGAAGATCGTGTAGCTCCTTTTGTTCTGCCCTCGCCCGACAAACAACTGGCACCGCCCATTGTACGGCTTGATGATGCCAGCGTTGGCTATGGCGATACGGTTATCCTGCGGCATATGAATATCCGCCTTGATCCGGACGACCGGATCGGGGTTTTGGGCGTCAACGGGGCCGGTAAATCGACCTTCGCGAAGCTGCTGGCCGGGGCCCTGACCGAAAGCCACGGCACGCAATGGCGCGACCGCCGCATGACGGTAGGCTGGTTCCATCAGCATCAGATCGAAGCCATGGACCCCGAAGATACGCCGCTGGAGATGATCCGCCGCGCCCGTCCGGATGAAACCGAGGCCAAGCGCCGCTCACGTCTGGGCTCGTTTGGTATGGGTGCGCAAAAGGTTGAAACCAAGGTCAAGGACCTGTCCGGTGGCGAACGGGCCCGTTTGCTGCTCAATATGGTGGCGATGGAAAAGCCGCACCTTTTGATCCTCGATGAGCCGACCAACCACTTAGATATCGACAGTCGCCGTGCGCTTCTGGACGCGCTCAATGACTATGAAGGGGCTGTTTTGATGATCACCCACGATCGCTCCCTGATCGAACTGGTGGCCGATAAGCTGTGGCTGGTCAATGATGGGACGGTTCAGACCTATACGGGCAGCATGAACGACTATGCTAAGCTGGTGATTGAACGCGCCAAGACCGCTACCCGCGAAGAAGCCGCCGTCAATGCCAAGGAAAAAGGCCCGACTGTCAATTCCAAAGAGGCCCGCAAGGCGGCAGCGGCGGCCCGTAACGCCATTGCACCGCTTAAGAAAAAAGCCGACGAGCTGGAGCGTCAGATCGAATCCATCAGCAATCAGATCAAGCTATTGGATTTGAAACTGGCTGATCCTGACCTGTATAAGGATCAGGCGAAATCCATCGCCTTGGGCAAGGATAAGGCTAAGCTGGAGGCGGACATGATACGTCTTGAAGGCGAATGGATGACGGCAGCGGAAACTTACGAAAACGCAAAAACCGAGGCCGGTGTTTAGTCGGCCTCGGCTTAGCGCGGTATCGTAAAGCTGACGCTGAGGCCGCCCATATCCGAAGGGCCAAGCCATATCTGGCCGCCATGCGCCTGAATGATCTTGCGCGCCAGGGTCAGCCCCATGCCAACACCGGGATACACCTCATCTGTGTGCAGCTTGCGTAAAGGCCGGAAGACGTCATCATAGAACAGGGGATCAATGCCAATCCCGTTATCTGACACTGTGAACAACCAGGCATCAAGCGCCTGTTCGCAGCGAATGCGAATATCGGGCGCTGTGTCGGCTTTGCGAAATTTCAGGGCATTATCAATAAGGTTGAAAAAAACCGTCTGCATTTGCTGCGGATCGGCAATAACATCGGGCATGCGCGGATAATTGAAATGCCCCTGGCTGGCATCCAGTTGCGGCTGAATCTGCATGTAGCAACGCGCCACCACAATCTCTAACTCAACACTTATACGCTGCTTAGGCACCGTATTGAGGCGCGAAAAATTCAGCAGCCCCTGAATCATATCCCCTAGTTTTTGACCGCTTTCTATAATCAGGTCGAGATGAAGCTGATCTTCGGGTGTTTCCGGTGCCGGCAGGTTCTCTTTGAGAAGTTGCGAAAAAGCCACCATTGAGCGCACGGGCCCTGCCAGAT
>JBAWDM010000281.1:0-4785 GCA_049590735.1 Asticcacaulis sp.
CCATAGGGCGGAATTTCATACCACGAGAAGTTCGGAATCGCCGCCGACATTTCTAAGGTGGCCGCCGTACAGATGGGCCCTAAGGGATCATGCGGCATAACATCGATATAGTGGGTTTCCGCCACTGAGGCCACCTTCATCGCCTCAGTAATGCCGCCGACATTACAAACATCAATACGGGCAAAATTGGTGATGCCGCCTTCGATATAGCGTTTGAAATCCCATTTGCTGGCGCATTCTTCACCAATGGCAAATGGCACATCTACCATCTGGCGCAGGCTTTCATAGGCGTCGGGGGACTGGTGGCGAATAGGTTCTTCCAGAAAATCAAGTGTGCCAGAGGGCATTTTCTGACAAAATGAGGCGGCCTCTGCCACCGAAAGACGATGGTGGTAATCAATGCCAATAACAATGTCGCTGCCGACCTCTGACCGCAGCTCGGTCAAAACGGCTGCTGCATCCGAGATCGACTTGCGAATATCGACCACACTGGCCGATTCCGTCGTGCCCAGATCACCGGCGGCAGTACGAATGACCGTCCAACCTTCGGCAACCAAAGATTTAACCTCGGCAATCAGGGTTTCGTCGTGCGGTTTGATCGAGGTAATAAAGCACGGCACAAGATCCCGTTGTTGCCCACCTAAAAGACGCGAGATGGGCACGCCCAATGCCTTGCCGGCAATATCCCAAAGCGCAATATCAATGGCTGACATAGCGGCCGTCAAAACGCGGCCACCTTCGAAATATTGCCCGCGATAAAGCTCCTGCCAGATCGCACCGATGCGGCGGGCATCACGGCCAATAAGAAACTCTTTGAAATGTTGGATGGCTCCTACGACCGCCAGTTCGCGGCTAGAAAGACCAGATTCGCCCCAACCGAATAGGCCCTCGTCAGTCTCGACCTTAACCATGCACAGATTGCGATTGCCCACCCAGACAGGATAGGCCTTAATATCAGTAATTTTCATGATGTGTCATTTTCCCATAAACCACTTCCAGGATGGCTCTATTTAGCGCGTAAGGCGGTACATATTGCCGCTGATTTACGCTGGACATCCTCAACACTATCGCCGGGTTGATAAAGGTCAGACGCCATCCCAAAGCCGATGGCACCAGCTTTTTTCCAAGCCTCTATCCCCTCACCAGCAATGCCGCCTACGGCAAGGACCTTGCATGTTTTCGGCAGGACGGCTGACAAGGCCCGCAAATGTTGCGTGCCATACGAACTGGCTGGAAAAAGCTTTAAATAGGTAGCCCCCGCCTTGATGGCGGCAAAGGCGTCAGAGGCTGTAGCAAAGCCGGGCGTCACATACATATCTGCAGCAACAGCCGCTCGTATCACATCGGTATCCGTATTGGGGGTTACAATCAAACGGCCCTTGGCCGCCCGTACCCGTTCTACATCCTCAGCATTCGTGACAGTGCCGGCTCCGACCAAACAATCCCTTGGCATGCTCTCAGCCAAGATACGAATGCTCTCAAACGGGTTGGGTGAATTAAGCGGCACTTCAATACAACGCAGACCGCTTTCGTAGAGGACACGGCCAATGGCCCCAACCTCTTCAGGCTTTACCCCACGTAATATAGCAATAAGCGGCATGGCCTCCATAGCAGCCTTCAACATCCCTTTAACTCCTCATTACAAAACAAGCCTTGCCCCAAGCGCATGCGCCCAATATTGCCGGCATCAAGTCCGATAAAGCGTCTTTTCACACACAGGATAGCTATCATATTTCACTCAAAAACATATCAACTCGACTTCAAATCTAGCTATAACGCAAAAGCGCCATAGATAATATGTTTGCATACAAAATACCTTTCCGCTATATCCTTGCTTAAAATTGAGGTAAAAAATTCAACGAGGCGTGCCGAACTGTTCAAAAGCACGTCTTATCCATGATTATGCAGCTCTTGGGTTCACTATTGGTCACTGTATCAGCCAAGAGGCGAACAAATTGCATGATGACTGGATGTGTTTTTCTGACTCGCGATTCAATGACCATAAAAAAAATTGGGAGCCCGCCATGATGCCAAGCATCACTAATAGAAATGTCACCAAATATGCTGCTATTGCGGCCTTTGGTGGTTTTGTTTTCGGACTGGATGCCGCAAATCTATCCGGCGCCCTCAGATTCGTCAGTTCTCAATTTGAACTGAATAGTTTGCAGGTAGGCACATTAGTGAGTTGCGCCATTGTCGGCGTGATCATTGCTCTGTTTTTCACCGGTGCTCTATGTGAAAAATTTGGCCGCAAGAAGATCCTTCTGGCCATTGCCCTGACCTATTCCCTATCAACCCTGTTGTGTGCCTTTGCCGTGAGTTACGAAATGCTGGTCATCGGCCGGTTTATCGGCGGCATTGCCTTTGCCTCCATCACGGTATCGGCCATGTATATTGGCGAAATAGCCCCCGCCGATAAGCGCGGGCGCTTTGTGTCCATCTCGCAATTGCTCATTACCTTGGGCAGCCTGACGGCCTTTGTGGTGAACTACTTCTTCGTGAAGTCCATGGATCAGATCGCATGGTTGAATAATGAAAATGTCTGGCGCTTCATGTTGGGTTTTGCCTTTATTGCCAACATTGTCTGGGTTTCGACGCTTATGACCATTCCGGAATCACCGCGCTGGTTGCTCAAAAAGCATAAAGACGCGCAAGCCCGTCTCGTTTTCGATAAGATTACTCCAGAAAACAAGATCGAAGAGCTTATTGCCGATGTCCAACTTAGCAACAGCGAAGACGCCAAAAACAACCCTATGGCACAGCTCAAAACCCTGTTTAGCCGCCCCATGAACTACATTGTCGCAGTGGCCGTGGTTTACGCCATCGTACAAGGTGCTACTGGCATGAACGCCGTGCTTTTCTTTGCACCGACCGTGTTTGAACAAATCGGCATGAGCGTTCAGGACACCTTCTTGCAAACTGTCCTTTTGGGGGCGGTGGCCGTTGTCTTCACCTTTGTGGCTATCGCGTTTGTCGAAAAATGGGGCCGACGCTTCCTGACGCTGGGCGGCCTTTTGCTGATCGTGTTAGCCCATAGCTCTATCTATTACGGCTTCCATACGGCCCGCTATACGATCGATCAAAATGCCATCGAGAAAATTCAGGTGCAAAAGATCGAAGTTAGTCAATTAGAGCCCTTTGTTGGTAAAAAATATACAACCGATGTGGCCTTGAAAAAGGACTTGGCGCAGGTCTACTCAAAGCATGATCTACCACTGGTCAGCGGGCCGATTATCAAGGCAACCATCCACATTAATGCTGCCTTTGTTCTGTTCGGCATCTTTGCCTTCTTAGCGGCGTTTAACCTGTCGGTAGGCCCCATTATGTGGGTGATTTTCTCCGAAATCTTCCCCAACAATGTCCGAAGCGTGGCCCTGCCCTTTGCGGCCTTGGTTCAGAGTATTTCCAGCTATGTCATCCAGCAATTTTTCCCATGGCAATTGGAAAATATGGGGGCCGCCAATACCTTCTTGAATTACGGAATTGTCGCCTTGATTGGCCTTGTCATTATGTTCTTCATCCTGCCCGAAACCAAGGGCAAGACTATTGAAGAGCTTGAGGCGCAACTCGTCAAAAAATAGAGCAATATCGTAAAAAACGACAAGTAAAACAGTAAAATAGGTTTACCCATGACAACAAGATTAGAAGGCCAAATCGCCATTGTTACCGGCGCGGCAGATGGTATCGGCCATGCCATCGCTGACCTTTTTTGCCGAGAAGGCGCAAAGGTGTGCGTGGCCGATATCAACAAGTCCTTGGGCGAGGCTTATGTGACTGAACTTAAGGCGAAAAACTATGACGCTATGTTTGTTGAAACCGATATAGCCTCGCGCAGTGCCGTCGAGGCCATGGTGGCCGCAGTTGTCGCTGAATTTGGTGCCCCCAATATCCTGGTCAATAATGCAGGCTTGATTAAAGGCAGCCCTGATCCACTAAAAACCAGTGATGAGCTTTGGGAACGCAGCTTTGCCGTCAATGTCGATGGTATGTGGAACTGTTGCCGCGCCGTCCTGCCCTATATGATCGAAGCCAAGGGCGGCACGATTGTCAATATAGCCTCAGTGCATGCCTTTAAGATTGTGCCGGGCTATTTCCCTTATGCCATAACTAAGCATGCCATTATGGGCCTGACGCGCAATCTCGCCGTCGAATATGCCTGCGACAATATCCGCGTTAATGCGCTGTGCCCTGGTATGGTGGAAACACCAGCTGCCTTTAAGGCGTGGGCCGCAGAGCCTGACCCCGCCGCCGCCAGAGAGGCCGTAGCCTCGATCCATCCGTTGAAAAGAAACGCCTCAACCGCAGAAATGGCCTATCCGGCTTTGTTTTTAGCCAGCCATGAATCCAGCTTTATGACCGGGCAATGTCTGGTCGTCGATGGTGGCCGCTCGGTTGTTTATTGTGACTGACCCAAACGCCCCAATGCCATCTTAGATGATGAGTTGTTGGGGCAAGATAGGCCAATTGGGCCTTTACAAAAGCCAGAGAGCTAAAACATGTCAAACAAGCCACATTCATTGCCAATGAACAGACGACTTGCTCTGGTCTCCCTATTGGCTACAGCATCAACCATGGTCGCCTATAGGGTGGGCGCTGACGTGGTGCCACAACCACGCTCGGCCCAAAGCCATGCCTATGAGGCGACAGCCCTGAGCAAGATTGCGACCCTAAAAGGTTTGATGGAGCGCGCGCGCGCAAAAGGAATCGACCTTGAACGTGAAGAGACTTTATTGTGGTTTGCCAACACTTTTTTGAGGTTTGCCAATTGGGACGAAGCTCACAAAC
>JBAWDM010000282.1:0-11923 GCA_049590735.1 Asticcacaulis sp.
TTCTTATTCTGGCCAATGGTGGCAGGCGCCCGACCAACCGACCGACAAACTGGCCACAGCCGACCGTATCTGGATTGCCGAAGGCATATTCGACGCTCTTGCCCTGCGTCAGGCGGGCCTGTTTGCCGTATCGGCCATGTCGGTCAACAACTACCCCGAAAAGGGGCTGGCCGATCTGCGCAAAGTCTGCAGCGACCAAGGCCTGAAACAACCCGAACTCGTCTTTGCCTTTGATGTCGGCAAAGCCGGTGCCGAATATACCCGTCGCTATGTTGACCGTGCCCGCGATGATGGTTGGCGCGCCACCGCCGCCCAGCCTCGCCCCGAAGGTGAAAACGAAAAGCTGGATTGGAACGACCTGCTGGATCGCGACCGCCTTAAGGGCACCGATAGCCGTGGTCGCGCATGGATTGAACACTATCTGTGGAACGGCAAGATTTTGCTGGCGGAAAACGCCACGGAAAAGGCCCTGCTGCTCTGGGAAAAACACGCCTGGTCATCCTTCTCCTTCATCCACGATAACCGCACATGGTGGGCCAGCTTTGACGAAGCCAAGATCGCCGAAACCGTCCTGAAGGAGCAGGTCAAGGAAAAGGTCGCCGCCCGCGCCTGCGCCAATGTCTCAGAAATCGCCAACTGCGCCTTTCGCATTCTCTATTTCCAAGAGGACAAGGCCATCGACGAAAGCCACTATTACCTGCGCATCGACACCCCGACCGATGCCCCACCCAGCAAGGCGTCTTTTGCGCCCTCAACCTTGGCCGCCGCAAGTGAGTTCAAAAAGCGCCTGATTGGCGTCGATCCGGGCGCACAATGGCTGGGCAGCACCCGCCAGCTCGATATCCTCATCAGCCAGCAACGCGAACGCGGCATCGCCAAGATACAAACCCTCGATTTCACCGGCTACAGCCGCGACCACGCAACATGGGTTTTGGGTGACATCGCCGTATCCAAAGGCCGTGTCGTCCCCATCAATGACGAAGACTTCTTTGATCTGGGTAAGGTGCAACTGAAACTGAGGTCGGCGGAACGTATCCTCAGCATCGACTATGACGCTGAGAATTTCGACACCTCATGGGCGCAGGTCATCTGGCAGGCCTTTGGTGCCAACGGCCTTGTCACCCTCACCTATTGGGTCATGAGCTTCTTTGCCGAACAGATCCGCGCCGAACATAAATCCTTAGCCTTCATCGAAATGTCCGGCATCCCAGGCACAGGCAAATCTACCCTGATCGAATTTCTCTGGAAACTGGCAGGCCGTGAAAACTACGAAGGTTTTGACCCGTCAAAAGCCACCGCCGCCGCGCTTGGCCGCAACCTCGCCCGCGTCGCCAACCTGCCCGTCGTCTTTATGGAAGGCGACCGCAACGACCAAACACCCCACGCCCGTAAGTTCGATTGGGATGAAATCAAGGCCCTCTATAATGGCCGATCCGTCCGGTCGCGCGGTGTCAAAAACGCAGGCAATGAAACCTATGAACCGCCGTTTCGTGGCGCGTTGATTATCGAACAAAACTATCCCGTCAATGCCTCACCCGCTGTCATGGAACGCATCATGCACATGCTGTTCACCAAGGAAGGCTGGGACATCGACACTAAGAACGCCGCCGAAAAGCTGGAACGCTGGCCGACCGAAGAGCTATCCGGCACCATCGTCCACATCACTCGCCGCGAAGCCGACTATATGGCCGCCTTCAAAGGCACATACAGCCAGCACGAAACGAACTTTCTTGAGACGGGCCGCAAGGTCAGAAATGGCCGCATCCGTAAGAATTTCGCGCAGCTGCACGCCGGACTGGACGCTTTACATACGGTCATCAAACTGCCGGCCGATTTGCTCAAAAAGACCCATGCCCATATCGACAGCTTGGCCGTAACCCGCGACCGCGCGCTTGAGGCCGATCACCCGATTGTGGCGCAGTTCTGGGAAGCTTTTGAATGGCTCCAAAGCAATGAGGGCGACAGCCACCCAGATCCGGTCAATGTCCACCGTAAGCCGGATGAGCTGATCGCCGTGAGCCTGCACCGTTTCGAGGCCCGATGCCACGAGGCGCGCATTTCATGCCCACCGATAGAAGACCTGAAACGCCACCTCAAAAGCAGCAAAACCCGCCCCTTCCTTAAGATGGATACGGTCAACCCAGTGGTGGGCAAACCCGTCCATTGCTGGATTTTCCAAACACCCGAAGCCGTCGCCAGACAAAGAAAGGCCGCCTGATGTCACATGTTGAATGTTCGCGCTGCGATGCCGAAGCCGACGACCTGCCCGATGATTGGCAGTCGTTCCAAAGCCCTGTGCTTGGCACCCTGCACCTTTGCGCGGCCTGCGCCAAAGCCGCCGAACGCCCCGCCCGTGCGGGTCACAATGGCGACGATGCACCGTCATTCTCAGCCGACAGCGTGATCACCGCCGCCGCCCAATCGCGCCTGAAATCCATCATCGAACGTATTGTACGTCTCGAAGAGGATAAGGCCGAAATCATGAATGATATGAAGGAGATATACGACGAAGCTAAGGGCGAAGGTTACGACGTCAAAATCCTGCGCAAAGTCGTCCGCCTACTCAAAATGGATAAGGTCGTCCGCGACGAAGAAGAAACGATCTTGGATATGTACCTGACCGCGATCGGAGAGCGGTGATGAATTATACATCAAACGATCTTTGGCTCTGCAGCGATATTGATAAAGCATGTAACGTCGTCATCTTCAGTCCCATCCACATTACACTGAAGTTCATAAATAGCTTTAAAACTACGCCTATTGCCATCCGAAAATACGTCAGAATACTCAATATCAAGGAACAGGAAACAACGGCCTTTTCCGTGAAAAACGCGGTTCCCGTCATCATCACAAATTCCGATGAGGGCTTTGAAGGTAGCGTCTTTTGCTACCGCAACATGTTTTTCGTCATAGAATGTGGCCGGAAACTCTGGCATTTTATTCGATATTTTATAACCCGTTTTTACGATAACCTGAAGCGCCGGAGTAGGCCCGAAATTTCTTATTGGAAATTCTACTGTGAAGTTATTTCCAAACATTTCACCTTCGAAATGCAAAAGCCCTTGGTAGCTAATTTTTGGTGTTTCTGGAATTATCCAAGCTCTATCCGCCTCGAGTTGTTTTCGTGCGGTTTCGACAGCGTCAACAGCTGCATCAGCGGATCGTCGACCTTCTTGAACCGCCTTTTGTGTTTCAGAAAAACTAAGACGAACAAACACCAAGGTCACCAAATTGATGATCGTGCCGAATATCAATGCAGCAAGAGTCCAGTTTGCACCATCGCGCGCTGCATCCGCAGCTTTCCACTGTGCACAAAGATCAGAGGATCGCAGGTTGACCGGCGGTTCGCACGGCTGATCCTTAGCATCAGTGGCGGCCGTCGCCATCGTTGCTGCGAACGTTCGCTTCCACTCGTCCATGGCCATGTCTCGTCCATGGCCACTCGAACCTATAACCAAGGTAAGCACATTCGTAATCGTCAACACGACAACGATAATTACCAAAACAGGCTGTATGCGTACCCACGTCTTACGCGACAAAAAGAACTTAGCAGCCATAGAATCCCCCTCGCTTTCGCTGCAACCATGCCACGCGCATCCTATGAGCGCAATTCTCTTGAGGTGGCCGCATGAGCGCCCTTCCTTTCTCCTCCCTTGCGTCAGCGGGGGAGGTGGCGCGCGCAGTCGCGCCGGAGGGGGCCACTTCCCTGCCCTCAACCACCATAGCCATCAAACTGACCTATTGGGCACCGAACTGCGCAGACCTACCGCGCTTGCATCCCGACCTGTGGCCATTCCTACAAAACCTATCACCATCTGAGGTCATCAACTGGCTTTGCGAGCGGCTGGATCGCGCCCCCAACGAAATCGCCCTGCGCAAAGCAGATGGCGGCACCATGATCTTCGCCATGGCCGAACGCCACGCCCGACCGACACCTGAAAACCCAGCCGTTCTGATGGCCGAAATCTATGCCGGCATGTCCTTCTCCGACCTTCAATCCGCCCGCGCCTCAGCGCTCCAATCCCGCGAGGCGGCATGATCAGTTTAAGTAATGAGATAATCAGAAATGAGAGTATGGGCATCAAAATCCAAACCCGAATATTGAAAAATGAACACCTCTTTTTGGCGCATCTTATAAACGTCTTCATATTCGAAAATTGCGGTCAATTTGATGTAAGCCGATCCATCATCAACTTTATGCTGCGCATCGGTGGCAAATCCACCTTCCGATATTATTTCACGTCGAAGTTCCGGACCCTGATGGACTTCCATAACAAAGAACTCAGCGTGCTTAGTTGTGACATAACCACCTTTTCGATAGCAAAGATCAAATCTACACAATCCATGCATATTGGATGCAGGAGTGCGCCCATAATTTGTAAACCTAAGTTTTACTCTAAGATTTCCACTATCCGTGAATTGAATAACTGGCTCGTCCAGACGGACATAGGCTCGAAACTCCTTCTTTTGTGTTTGGTCAGCTTGGTAAAATCCGTATCCAACGGCCAGCAATGTTATGATAGAAACTATCAAACTTCCCAACGCCCATTTAGTTGCATCCCTTGCAGCGTCCGCCGCCTTCCATTGGGCACACAGATCAGATGTTCGAATTTCGCTTTTGGGAGCGCAAGGGCTTTGGGTGGGATCGGTTCTATCAGCCACCTTAATCTCGCCAATGACTTCGACCTTCATAGTCTTATCATGCGCGACCTTCGGATCAGCCGCCAAAGCTGGCAGCGCGATGAACAGCATCACGCCAACGACAACCAACCACAATTTTTTCATATCGCCCGACTCCCCAGTCCAGCGATGATCTTGACACGCTCGCGCAATCAGCGCAATTCTGTTCATGTCGCTACGAAAACGGTAGCGATGCGGTTTGACAGTCGCACATGTGTGAGCGCCCGAAGCGCTGCCGAGACCTATGTCTCCGGCGCTTTTCCTATGGTCGGGCGCGGCGGGAGACCTTCGGGTCTGCCGTATGCTCGCACGCGGTCTGTCAACCCGCTGCGTTCGGCCACCAAATTGACAGTTGTTGGTCGGACTCCATCTTTAGCGAGCGAGACAACCATGACAGCCCAAGCGTCAGACGCCGATAATGTGCGTCCATTCAATCCCCAAAAAACCGTCCATTATGCCATGTCCGAAGGCGTCCAGCTTGAACTGGATCAGCTATTCAAAGCGATGGATACCATAGCCGATCTGGCCGATGGCCTGCCCGACAAGGAGGGCGCAGACCTCGAAACCCACCACTACGCGCCCGTTTTCCGTGTTTTCGCCAGCTACGGCCAACGCCTTATGGCCGAAGCCCCTGCCGTCGACCGCACAGGCCGGAGGCTGCGATAATCAAATGCAGCCTCACAATCATCATAGACACCAAATCGAGCCGCGCGGACTCGACCGTTGTGCCGCATCAAATTATGTCGGAGTGAGCATGACCAAATTTGATGAAATGGTCAGCGATGGTCGGATGCCAGCCCCCAAGCGCGTCGACAGGCGCGTCTTATGGGATCGCTGGGCTCTTGACCTCGCCTTCGACAATCTGCCAAATGACCACCCGCCTAATCCACTGGATGACATGCTCAGGTAATAATGGCCAAAAAGCTTTTGCCCTACATAAATAGCTACCGCGATGCCAACGGGATATTGCGACACTATTTTCGCAAAAGAAGTATGTCAAAGCGCATCCCCCTCCCCGGCTTGCCCGGATCGGCCGAGTTCATGGCGGCATATCAGGCGGCATTAAGTGAGATGACATTACCGATTCAGGTCGGCCTGTCGCGGATCGTCACTGGCACTATGGGCCACCTGCTCAGCCAATATTATCAATCGGCTGGTTTTTTGGCGCTGCAGCCTCAAACCCGCACAAACTACCGTCATATCCTTGAACGCTGGCGCTCTGAGAAGCTGCCAAGCAAAGACCTGACCTATGGCGACATCGAGGTAAAACAGTTTAGACGCGCCCATCTGGTCAAGATTTTGGACATGAAGGCCGCAACGCCTGGTGCAGCGCGCAACCTGTTAAACCGGCTACGCGTCGTGTTTAAATATGCCATTGATCTCGAAATGATCGAGGCAAACCCATGTTTGAATATAGCGCGTCCGAAATCGCGCAGCCGCGAAGGCTTTATTCCGTGGTCACAAAGCGAAATCGATCAATTCAAAGACTTTTGGGATGCCGGATCTAAACCGAGGCTGGCCCTGACGCTACTTTTAAGCACCGCCGTGCGCCGATCCGATGCCGTGACGCTTGGACGTCAACATATAAAGGCATCTGATCAAGGCCCCGAACTCTATTTCTGGTCTAAAAAGGGCAAGGAATATCTGACCGTACCGATCGATCATGACCTTCAGGTCGAACTCGACCGGCTGCCTAAATCACAAATGATGTTTTTGCAGACAGAATATGGCAAGCCATTCTCAGAGGCTGGCTTCACAAAATGGTTTGTCGAGCGCGCCGTCATGGCCGGTTTGAAAAATCGCACTCCGCATGGGCTCAGAAAAGCGGCAGCGCGTGATTTTGCGGAATCGGGCAGCTCACCCCACGAAATGAGCGCAGTTGACGGCCACAAGACACTGGCCGAGGCCGAACGTTATACCAGGTCAGCCAACCGCCGAAAGCTGGCATGGAACGCCGTAAATAAGCGTGAAGCGGCCAAAAAGTGAACCTAATGTGACTATTTTCTAAGATTTAATAGTCACAATGGCCTTTTTAAACAACAAATTCAAAGTCTTATTTTTGAGGTGGTAGGCCCGGAGGGACTCGAACCCCCAACCAGACCGTTATGAGCGGTCGGCTCTAACCAATTGAGCTACAGGCCCCCAATATACGCAGGCAATCAATATGCCTAGTGTCGGGAAGACGGGGTGCGTAACATGCAGGCTGATTTTTTTAAAGCCCTGTTTTACACCTGTCTTCGTTTTGTTCCTTATCTGGTTTTGATAAGTCTGCCATGTTCAGTTCATATTCATGTGCAAGCTGTCATAAGCTGAGGATAGCCAAAAATGGCTATCCAAGGATTTTTCTGAGAAAGCTCTCCCCCATGTTTATATCCACAAAATCCCATTTGCTTAAATCATTAGCCGTTGGCACCCTATTGGCAGGGCTGTCCATGACACCCGCATTGGCACAAGCCCAGCCCCAGACTCAGCCAATGCCGGGGATGATGATGCCTGCTCCCAGCACACTCAATCTGAGCGCTGCGGGTCAGATCAGCGCAACCCCTGACATGGCCACCATTAATTTTGCCGTTGTCACCCAAGGCGCAACCGCATCTGAGGCTATGAAGGCGAATAATGTCCGCATGAATACGGTCATGAGCGCGCTGAAATCGGCGGGAATCGCCGCCAAGGACATCCAGACTTCAAGCCTGAATCTGAACCCGCAATATGACTATAAGGACGGTCAGGCCCCTAAGCTGACCGGCTATCAGGCGCAAAACCAGATTACAGTGCGCGTCAATGACCTATCGCAGACCGGCCCGGTTATCGATACGGTCATCAAGGCCGGTATCAACCAGATTGATTCGATCAATTTTGGCCTGAAAAACGATGATGCGCTTAAGGATCAGGCCCGTCAGGCGGCCATCGCCACCCTGACCAAACGTGCCAATCTGTATGCGGCGGCTGCGGGCATGAAGGTCAAACGCATCATCAATATCACCGAATCCAACTCGGACTATCAACCGCCCCGCCCCATGATGATGATGAAGGCTGAACGCGCCGACAGCTCAACGCCTGTGTCTGATGGTGAACTGCAATTATCGGTTAATGTTACGGCTGAATTCGAACTGGAATAACCTCGACTCGCCTATCTGAAAGCCTGCTGCGCCTGATAGCGCGTGGCAGGCTTTTATTGTGCGTAAAATTCAATCGTGACGATAAAGCAGATGACGTCAGATTAATCTTTTGTTAACCTTGCGGGATGTTAGAAAAACGCGCCCAGACATCCGTGGCCTCAAAAACGGCCCATGCCCTTTTCCTCTGGCTGGCGGCCGACAGCCCGTTAAATCCGGTGAATGTCGGTATTTTCATAGCCGCACTGCTTTTTGGCATGAATGCCTGAGCTTATCGCGAAAATCAGTCTGTCTCCCACATCTTTTGAACCTTGCCCTGCACAACGCATGGGATTACGAACAGCGCATGAGCAAATTACCTCCCGCCACGCTTTCGCCCCTGTTCGTCACCGACCTGTATCGGGCCGACACGGCCGCTTCGCCAAAATCGGACGGTTTTCTGGCGGAGCTTGATGACACTTGCCGAGCCATTGCCGATGAAGACGAAGCGGGTCAGACCTGGTCGCAAACCAAGGGCTATCTGGGCTATACCTCCTACGGCTCGCTGAATGATTTACCGGCCCGCGCCAGCATATTCGCTGAATTGAAGACCCAACTGGATGGCCATGTGGCAGCCTTTGCTGAGGCTTTGGATTTTGACCTGAAGGGCCAGAAGCTGAAGCTGGATTCGATGTGGATCAATATCCTTGAGCCCATGGGCCATCATTCCGGCCATATCCACCCCCATAGTGTTATTTCAGGTACCTTCTATGTCCATGTGCCGGAAGGGGCCAGCGCGCTGCGGCTCGAAGATCCGCGCCTGGGCCTGATGATGCACGCGCCTTTACGCAAAAGTAACGGCAAGCCGGAACATCAGAACTTTGTCAACGCGACCCCGCAGGCCGGCACGGTGCTGTTGTGGGAAAGCTGGCTGCGTCACGAAGTCCCCATCAATCTCAGTGACGATGTCCGGATTTCAGTGAGCTTTAACTATGGCTGATATTAAAACAGCCCTGGTCGGCTATGGCTATGCCGGAAAAACCATTCACGCGCCCCTGATTGCCGCCGCCAGTGGGCTTGAATTGTCGGCCATTGTCTCCTCGCGGCCCGCAGACGTTTTAGCTGACTGGCCTGATGTGAGGGTCGCGCCTGATCTCGCCACGGCACTGGCGGATTCCAATATTGAGCTGGTGGTGATCGCCACGCCCAATGATCTGCACGCGGCCATGGCGCACGAAGCGCTGGACGCCGGAAAGCACGTGGTCATCGACAAGCCGTTTGCCCTCAGTGTCGCCGAAGGCGAATCGGTGCTGGCCCATGCCGCGCGTGTCGGTAAGATCGTATCGGTGTTTCATTGCAGGCGCTGGGACAGCAATTTCCTGACCTTCCAGCATCTGCGCCCATATCTCGGTGACATCTATCAGGTCATGCTGCGCTTTGATCGCTGGCGGCCTGAGGTGCGTGATCGCTGGCGCGAACGGGCAGGCCCCGGTTCCGGCATCTGGTTCGATCTGGGCTCGCATCTGTGCGATCAGGCTCTGACGTCGTTTGGCTGGCCGGAGTGGATTGTGGCCGATATTGGCGCACAACGACCGGGAGCCGTGACCGACGACTATTTCCATGTGACTCTGGGCTATGGACCTTTAAGAGTGATCTTGCATGCGTCGATGATGACGCAACAACCCGGCCCGGCGATTGAGGTTCAGGGCTCACAGGGCTTTTTCGTCAAATATGGCATGGATACGCAGGAAGATATGCTCAAAGCCGGCCGGACACCGGGCGATGCGGGCTGGGGCGAAGACAGGGAGGTCATGCAATTTCAGGGAACCGACTTTGCCGGAAACCCCGAAGTTTTCATGCCCCTCTCCGGCAATTACCTGGCCTATTATGAAGGCATGGCCAGAGCCATACGCGAAAACGCGCCCAATCCGGTGACCGGAGAAGACGCGCTTAAGGTCATGAAATTGCTGGAATTAGGCTTTATCAGTTCACGCGAAGGCAGAAGATTGCTGGCCTGATTACTGGCCTAAAGCGGCAGGATACGGCGCTTTTTCGAGAAGCTCATATAGCCGACATTGGCGCCAAGGCGGAAGCCGACACCGGCGCGGATAGGGGCCAGAATAATGCCTTCGGCCCGCTGATAGGTGAGACTCAACCCGCCGATAAAATAGGCCGAGCCTTCAACGCCGGGGAAGCGGCGATACATAAAGATGGGTTCCCGCAGATTATAGATCAACGTAAAACAGCGCGAGGCATTGGCGCCGGTGTCAAACCCGATCGAAGGCCCCTGCCAGAATATCTGGGTCGGCTCAGGGATGTCCTTCATAAACAGATTCCCCTTGCCGTAACGCACACCAATGCCAATGGCGCCTGAGGCTTCGGTTCCCGCAATATAGGCGGTGGGATGCTCGCCGTAATCGGCAAATATCTTTTCCATAGCCCCGCCCAGAGCCTCAACCGTCACACCCAGAAAATCAGAGCCAGCCGTCAGGATTTCATCGCGCGTATAGTATTGATATTCCTTCTTTTCAGCGGGCTGGTTTTTTTCTGTGGGATAGGTCTGAGCCAGCGCCATACGCGGTGCTAAACCGGCGATCAGGGGTGTGGCGGCGGCAGCCACACCGGCCATTAAAAACTGACGACGCTCCATGGCGCGTACTCCTCAAAAAAGACAGGGTTTATATCTGAGAAGGTTAACGCCTTATTGACTAACAACCCCTTAGCGCGCCGTCCCGATATACTGACCCCAGTGACCCTCAGCATGGCAGGGTCATGTGTCGTCAATAGGGCTGAACCGGCCGCATCCGCGCCTTATTGTTTAACAGAATCAAAACGCTTAAGCGTGGTTTTCAAAGCCTGCGCCCGCCACACGCGCTCTATGTTTTCGCGCACCCAGTCTATATCCAGTTTTTCGGGGCGGCCGATGATGAGCGGCCAGGGTCTGTGATGGTCTGTCGTGAAAAAACAATCCGGATCGACCTCCAGCAAAAAATCCCGTTCCTCGAACGACACCTTGAATACCGGGCAATCCAACTGTACGTTCCAGTATAAAATTGCCTTCTTATTGACCTTGAAGGATGGTGAACCCCAGGATGTGCCCTCTTCTGTATCCGGCAAACGCCCAACAATCTGCCTGATCTGTTCCAGAGTGACCATGACCTCTCCCCTTTAACTTGCCTTAAATAACACACGCTCACAGCCGTATAAATATCGCATGCCGGGACGTTCACCCAATGTAAAAAGACGGTAAAGGTCACATCCAGTCACCACAAGCCACCGTATCCCTTTGTAAGGCCGCACACATCGTGCAAACCAAAGGAATCGTTATGACCCACTATATCTCAACTGCCGCTCTTATGACCGCCGCAGCCCTTTTTGCCACCACTTCAGTTCTGGCACAAACGCCCGCTCAGACTCCGGCTCAACCGGACATGAACCCGGCCCACCAGATGCACTACACGCAAGGGGCTGATGCGCCCATGAATGCGCCCATGAACGCCCCTATGAACACACCCATGAATAGCATGGCCAATCCCATGGTGGGCGGCGCAGTCATGTATCCGACCAAAGACATTGTCACCAACGCGATGAATTCGGCAGATCACACCACGCTTGTGGCCGCCGTCAAGGCAGCCGGTCTGGTCGAAACCTTACAGGGCCCCGGACCGTTTACGGTTTTTGCCCCCACTAACGAGGCCTTTGACGCCTTGCCCGCCGGCACGCTCGACACGCTGCTGAAGCCCGAAAACAAGGCGACTTTGACCAAAATTCTCACCTGTCATGTCGTGTCCGGCACCGTAACCTCAGCGGATTTATCGGACTGGATCGACAAGAATAACGGCAGCTATCAGTTTGGCACAGTCGGCGGCTGTACCCTGACCGCCAAAAAATCCAATGGCATGATCTGGCTGACCGACGATAGCGGCGCCACCGGCAGCATCACCATTGCCGATGTCAAACAATCCAATGGCGTTATTCACGTTGTCGATAAGGTGCTTCTGCCTGCACAGTAAAACGTCACGCCAGCTATTATCAACGCCCCGAATGCACCCTGAGCACTCGGGGCGTTTCTATTGGCGCTCAGAGTCTGAACTGTCGCGCGCGCCCTTGAATTCAGATTCGGCACGCCATTGCGGCCAGATACGCGA
>JBAWDM010000283.1:0-2116 GCA_049590735.1 Asticcacaulis sp.
GCGAAAAACCCAGTCACGGATACGAACTGATCAAGGCGATCGAAGACCGTTTTAACGGTGCCTACAGCCCCTCCCCCGGCGTTATCTATCCCACACTGAGTTGGCTGGAAGATGAAGGTTTCATCACCATTACGGCGGGCGAAGACGGCCGCAAATCAGCGCAGATCACCGAAGCCGGTCAGGCGCATCTGGCTGAAAAGACGGAAGCCATTGATGAGCTGTTTAATCTGATGGATGGCCGTGGCTCAGAACAGGGCGATTACGGGCCGATCTTTCGCGCCATGGGCAATCTCAAGGCGTCGTTAAAAACACGCGGCATGAAGGCGATGAATAAGACTGAAATCGAAGCCGTGGTCGATATGATCGACGATCTGGCCAAAAAAATCGAACGCCTTTAGGCCCGTTCAGCTTTTCAGAAGACCCTGCAAGGCCGGATCAGTTAGCTTGAATCCGGCCAGCAGCCCCGGCCCGCCTTCGATGATCGGGCGCTTGATCATGGACGGTTGCGCGACCATCAAGGCAATAGCCTTGTCTTCGGTCATATCGGCCTTGTCGGCATCCGGCAGAGCTTTAAAGGTGGCACTGGTGCGATTAAGCACCTTTTCCCAGCCCAGTTCGTCACACCAAGACTTAAGACGGCCCGCATCTATCCCCGACGTCTTATAATTATGAAACTGATAGGCCAGCCCCGCCTCATCCAGCCAGTTGCGCGCTTTTTTAACCGTGTCGCAATTGGGAATCCCATAGACGCTCAGCATCTTACCAGTTCCACATGGAACCGTCCTGCAAACGCGCGACCGGCAATTGCTTAGGCTCATACGGATATTTTGCGGCTAAGGCTTCATCGATATCCACGCCATGACCCGGCGTGTCGCCGACCTTCAGATAGCCGTATTCGAACCTATAATCATGCGGGAAGACAGTGTCGGTGATTTCGGCATGACGCATATATTCCTGAATGCCGAAATTCGGCACCCAGGTATCAAAATGCAGGGCTGCGCCCATGCAAACCGGCGACAGATCGGTGGCCCCGTGGCTGCCGGTGCGCACCTGATACATGGCGGCCAGATCGGCAATGCGCCTTAGGTGCGTAATCCCCCCCGCGTGCACCACGGTGGTGCGGATGTAGTCGATCAGCTGATTCTGAACCAGATCCTTGCAGTCCCAGATGGTATTGAAAATCTCACCAACGGCCAGGGGGGTCGTCGTATGCTGGCGAATCAGCCGGAAAGCTTCCTGATTTTCCGCCGGTGTGGCATCCTCCATCCAGAACAGACGGTAAGGTTCCAGATCCTTACCCAGACGTCCTGCCTCTATAGGCGTCAGGCGATGGTGCACATCGTGCAACAACTCAAGATCAAACCCATAGGTTTCGCGCAGCTTATCGAACAGCTTCGGGGCAAAATTCAGATAGGCCGATGTGTTCCAAAGCGTCTCGGTCGGCAAGGTCGCATCGGCGGGCTCGTAATACATGTCGCCGCGACCAACGCCGTAGGCGCCCTTGACGCCCGGAATACCCGACTGGGCGCGAATCGCGCGATACCCCATCTCCTTGTAGCGGCCTACCTCATCCACCGTCTGCGCAATATCCTGCCCGTTGGCATGGCCATAGACCAGAACCCCTTCGCGGGAGCGACCACCCAGCAATTGATATAGCGGCATACCGGCCAGCTTGGCCTTAATGTCCCACAGGGCAGTATCTACGGCGGCAATGGCTGACATGCCCACCGGCCCGCGACGCCAGTAAGCGCCGCGATACAGATATTGCCAGATGTCTTCGATGCGATGCGCATCCTTGCCGATCAGGGTCGGAATGACATGCTCTTCCAGATAGGCAACGACCGACAGTTCACGGCCATTCAGGGTCCCGTCACCTATGCCATAGACACCCTGATCCGTTTCGATCTTCAGTGTAACAAAATTGCGCCCCGGAGAGGTAACAATGACGCGGGCGGAGCGGATAAGGCAGGGACTAGAAGCAGACATAGCAAATCTTTTTTCAACAAAATGATTTGCCCGATATGGCACGCACATCAGTCTTAGGCAATAAGCAAACAGGCCCGAATAACCATTCGGGCCTGTTCACACCGGCATATTAAACCGCTCAGCGCTTTAC
>JBAWDM010000284.1:0-8917 GCA_049590735.1 Asticcacaulis sp.
GCGCAAAAGAAGACGCGCCTGACCGAAAAAGAAACCAATATCCTCAAATACCTCTATCGCGCCGGCGGCAAACCGATCAGCCGCGAAGAATTGCTGACCGAAGTCTGGGGCTATAATGCAGGGGTCACGACCCATACGCTGGAAACCCACGTCTATCGTCTGCGCCAAAAGATAGAGCCCGATCCGGCCAATGCGCGCCTGCTGATGACGGATGCCGGTGGGTATAGGTTACAGTTTTAGCAGGGCAAGGGACTTGGTCCCTTGACCCGTCTGTTAGATATTGAGCCGACGTTGCGTGACGTCGGCTTTTTCGTGTGTGATCCAATTTGGTTCCCCAACGTATCTAATATGGGGCGTCCATAGAGGATTTCGCATGTTTTTAAAGATCGCCACAGCCGCCAGCGTCATTTTGTTATCCGCTTGCGCGTCCATGCCCAGCGCAGATAAGGCCCCAAAAACTGCAGCCGTGCCCATGAGCCACTATAGCGGCACTTGGTTGGAAATCGCCAGACGGCCGATGTGGCTAACCGATGGTTGTGTGGCCGGTTATACCACATATATGGCAGGCGAAAAAACCGGAGAGATCGCGGTTGAGGACGGTTGTCATAAGGACACACCATCTGGCAAGCTCAAAACCATCAAGGCGCGGGGCGTTTTGACAGATATCGGTGGTGCTAATGCCAAGCTAGAGGCGCATTATCCGCTTTTCATTACGTGGAAATACTGGGTCTTGTACGAAGCCCCAGACCATAGCTGGTTCATCAGTGCCGACCCGAACATGAAAAACCTGTGGATCTACACGCGCGCCGTTCCGTCAAAAGATGCACTTGCCGTGATGGTCGCCAAGGCTAAGGCTTTGGGCTATGATACCAGCCAACTGGAATTTCCAGCGCAGTAGGCTCACCACGCAGATGGCCATTGAATATATTATTATTGCGATTATTGCGGCGACTGTGGTGATCCCTCTGATTGCCCTGATCATACAGGGCCGTAAAAATAAGCGTCGCTAAACCTCTTCGGCATCGACATACCAGACAAACCAGATGGCGTCTTCCAGCTTTCCGCCGGACGAGGTAAAGCGCGCGACCGCCTCCGGAAAGGCATTTTGGATTTCTGTAGCAAAATGAAATTCGGCCTTGAGTAATTGCAGATCCTGCAGGGCGATATTGGCGGCCATATCGACCTGCGCTTCCCACGGCAGAACCGGCGGAATAAGCTGACAGGCATCAATATCGACCCAATCGCATTCACCGATCGCATCCGGCGTGCGTAATTGTAATTGGCCGCCGATATTGCGCAAACCCATGGCGCGCGCCGCCTCGATGACCTTAGGCAGGTCGTTGACGCGCCACGCGTATTCATTATGACGAAAATCGGCCTTGGCGAGAATGTCGGCAGGCAGGCGGCTTTCTGTAAGGTCGGTCATGTCAGAACTCAAAAATTGTTTGTATCGGGGCGTGGTCGCTGGGGCGTTCCCATTCGCGGACATGATCGTGAACGCGTGCGGTGATGTCGCCCTTGACCTTAGCCATCAGGGCCGGATTGAGCAGGATATGATCCAGTCTCAGGCCGCGATTGCTTTTGCGGAAATCGGCAGCGCGATAGCTCCACCACGAAAACAGCTTTTGCGGCTCAGGATGGGTGACACGGAACGGGTCATGCAGGCCACCGGCCTTGATGAAATTACCAAAGGTTTCAATCTCGATCGGGGTGTGGCTTACGACTTTAAGCATCTGGCGATGGCTCCAGACATCATTTTCGCCCGGTGCAATATTGAGATCGCCGCAGATGAGCAGGGGTTTGTCATCGCCGCGCTGCTGTAAATCTTCGGTCAGGCGCTCATAAAAGGTCAGTTTGTGGTCGAACTTGTCATTCGCTTCACGTTCGGGCAGATCCCCACCGGCGGGGATATAAAAATTCCAGATGTCCGTGCCGTCTATGCGGATTCCTTGCGCGCGGGCTTCGCCACGGCGACAAAAGACGGGGGTAGGCAGGGCTTCAAACGGGATTTTTGAGACGAGCGCCACGCCGTGCCAGCCCTTTTGACCGGCAATATGGATGTGTTTATAGCCCAGCGCCTCAAAGGCTTTGCGCGGAAATTCATGTTCCTGACATTTGATTTCCTGAAGGCAAAGAATATCGACATCATTCTCATTCAGGAACCGTTCGATTTGCGGCAGGCGCAAACGTACCGAATTGATATTCCATGACACAAGGCTAAGGCGCATAAAAACAAGAACTTTCAGAACAATTCCAAGGCCGACCGGCCGTCCGAGCGGATGCGAGGAGCCCATTCTTTATAAGAAGGATCTCGGCACTTGAGCTAAAAACGCAAAAAAAACCGATCCGCGCTGACGGATCGGTTTAAAGATTTGGCACATAACACGAGGAGAAAAAAGGGAAAATGCAAACCCAGCTAAATCAGATGAGGTGCATAAGTCTGCGTGTCTCCATGTGTGATAAATAGCACGATCTACAAAAAAGTACAACTAAAAAAGAAAAAACACGTTATTTTTTTTACTGCGGCTTATTCAACACAAATAAATCCGGCTTTAGGGCCATGTCGCGGGCAAAACTGACCAGTTTGACATTGGTCGAGCGATTTTGCGCATCCGTGATGGTCCATTCGCGCAGACGCACGGCGCCCTTTGTGTCCTGATCAAACCCCAGGACCACCGAACCATCGGACGATTTGCGGCGATCGCGGGCCTCGAGGGTAAAACCGGTGGCATTTGAGGTGACGGCGGTGACAATCACACCTTGGTCGAACCGTATCTGGCGTGCCAGAAACAGCGACAGGGGCGTTTCAATAAGCGGGTAGCGGTCAAAGGATTTAAGGCGCGGATCCCACATATTGACGTTCTTGCCGTCCGATACGATCAAAAGCGAATAGGGTGGATCGTATTCAAAGCGCATCTTGCCGGGCCGGGCCAGATACCAGTTGCCTTGCGTCTTGCGGCCTCTGTTGTCAGTCTGTTCAAAGCGGCCACGCGCAGTGCGAAGATTCTGCAAAAAGGCAGAGGCGCTGGCTATGCGCGCCTTGTCGGCGGCATTGAAATTTGGCTGCGTGATCAGCCCGCTGAATTCATTTTTGCCGCTTTGGGCAAGGGCGGGCATGGCGCTAGCGCTTACGGTCGAGGCTATAAGGCCTAATAATAAAGTGCGTTTGTTCATATGGGTCATGCGCGTGGCCTTACAATCAAAATACATAAAAATCCAATGCCTTCAGGAAACATCTCAAGGCGTCATTTTTACGACCTTAGCGCAAGCTGACTGAACTCAGGGTGAATGCGGGTGTTAGTAACCAACCATAACGCTAACGCGTGCTGTAGCTAATCCGGTACTTGGGGCGTTTCAGTCTAGCTTTGAATTTGTACATTTTTTTAAAAATTCCACTAAGTAAGCGGTACAAGGAAGTGGTATTTGTGTTCAAAATCCCAATAGGGCATCGACCCAAATGTTCCTTTCAAGGTTTTATAAAATACGTATTGTCCGTCTCCAACCGCATAAGCATGCCCAGATATTAGTGGCTGAGGTGGGAGATCAGTTCCCCAAAAGCTCGGAGCCTTTCCGTATGTTACTCGCTTTAGAAACGCGTTACTTTTGTCACTGGCTTTCAAAGCGGCATTGTTATCGTACGTAATCGACCAAACTTGGACACCAATGATTCCTTGTGTGTCGACTTCACGCACCGTCACGTTTCCAAACTGTATTCCGGGATCGTCATCACTGCATTTCCGTGTATGAGAAAAACAAAAGACGGGTTGTCCGCTCTCAGTTCCAATAATGGTCACATCCCAACGCTGCGAGCATGATTGCAACGGCGCGGACAGCATTACAAACGCACTAATCTGTAGCAATTTTGGCACTTTAGTCTTGATCAACATCTGTGTGCGTTTCCATTTACACGACATCAAGATTTTAACATTTTGCTTCGCGATATGCTTCGGCGACTCCCTGTCCCTACAACGCGCGCTGTCGCGATTCCGGTTCTAGGGGCTCGCCCCTAGTGGCCGGGGGGCGGGCCGACCAGAATGTCGCGTTTGCCGACATGGTTGGCGGGGCCGACCACGCCTTCGAGTTCCATCTTTTCCATGAGCGAGGCGGCGCGGTTATAGCCGATTTGCAGCTTGCGTTGGATGTAGGAGGTTGAGGCCTTGCGATCAAATGTGACGAAATAGACGGCCTTATCGTACATGTCATCGCCCGTACCACCGCTTTCGCTACCGATATCGCCGCCCTCCTCGTCGCCGCCATAGGTGACGTCTTCGAGATAGGTGGGCGTGCCCTGATCGCGCAGATATTGCGCGACGGCTTCGACCTCTTCGTCGGAGACAAACGGGCCATGCAGGCGGGTGATGCGTCCACCGCCTGCCATATAGAGCATGTCGCCCTGGCCCAGGAGTTGCTCGGCCCCCTGTTCGCCCAATATGGTGCGGGAGTCGATTTTTGAGGTGACCTGAAAGGAAATGCGGGTCGGGAAATTGGCCTTGATGGTGCCGGTAATGACATCGACCGACGGGCGCTGCGTGGCCATGATCAGGTGGATGCCGGCGGCGCGCGCCATCTGGGCCAGACGCTGCACGGCCCCTTCTATGTCCTTGCCCGCGACCATCATCAGATCGGCCACTTCGTCGATGATCACGACAATATAGGGCATGGGCTCAGGTACCATCTCGTCCAGCTCATAGACGGGCTGGCCGGATTCATCAAAGCCAGTCTGGACCTTGCGCACAAAGTTCTTGCCTTCGGCGGCGGTGGCGCGGGCGCGCTCATTGAAGCTGGCGACATTGCGCACGCCGATCTTTGACATGCGGCGATAGCGGTCTTCCATTTCCTTGACCGTCCATTTGAGCGCCACCACTGCCTTTTTCGGGTCGGTCACAACCGGCGCCAGCAGGTGCGGAATGCCGTCATAGACGGACAGTTCCAGCATTTTCGGATCGATCATGATGAATTTGCACTGTTCCGGATCGAGCCGGTACAGGATGGACAGGATCATGGCATTAACGCCGACCGACTTACCCGAACCGGTGGTGCCGGCAATGAGCAGGTGGGGCATTTTGGACAGGTCGGTAATATAGGGCTCGCCGCCTATGGTTTCACCCAGCGCCATCGGCAGGTTATGACCGGCGCGTTCAAATTCGGCCGAGGCCAGCAGATCGCGCAGATAGACGGTTTCACGCATCTGGTTGGGCAGCTCAATACCAATGGCGTTGCGGCCCTGCACGATGGAAACGCGGCAGGAACGCGCGCTCATATTGCGCGCAATATCGTCGGCCAGCGCCACAACGCGGGCCCCCTTGACACCGGCGGCAGGGGCCAGTTCATAAAGGGTGACGACAGGGCCGGGGCGGATTTGGTCTATGACGCCGCGCACGCCAAATTCGGCCAGCACACTTTCCAGCATACGGGCGTTTTGGCGCAGGGACTCTTCGTCGAAATGGTTGCTGCGGGGCTTGGGCTTGGCCAGAATGGACAGTTCCGGCAGGCGGAAGTTTCCGGGTTTTAAGAAATCAAAGCTTGGCTGTTTTTCGGCGGCTTCGCGTGTCGATGGTTTGGTGGTTTTAGGCGGCTCCAGACGTATGCCAGTATCGGTCAGGCCGTCATCATCAAACCCGTTATCTGTATCTTTGGGGTCTGTATCTTCGGGCAGATAGGCGGGTGCCTTGGGCGCAATACGTGGGCCGTTCACAGGTAGTACGGTATCGGTCTCATGATCGATGGGCGGGGCTTCGTCGACGAAATGCTTAGTGCGGGGGGCGCTTTTGGCCTTGGCTTTGCTGATAACCGCATCGCCTTTGACGCCGATGGCAGAGACGGTTTTGTGCGTCATCATGGCCAGCAGATTTTTAAGATGCAGATAATGCCCCATGTTCAACCGCAACGCCTTATTGAAGGCCAGAAGGGCAATGGCGGCATAGACGAGGCTGGCTATGAGGGCGGTCGCCGGCAGACGCATGAAATCAAACAGGGATTTCAGCAAATTATTCAGGCCCGACCCCCAAAATCCGCCGAAACTTTGCGACAGAACGGGGTCTGTGCCGTTCAGGATTGAGCCCAGTGCGCCGCTTAGAGACAGGACAAGCAGCACACCCCAAAGCGCTTGCAACCGCAGCCTCAGGCGCGTCTGATCGGGATCATGATGAAAGGTGCGTTGCAGGCCGAAATACAGCATCAACAGGCTGGCGGGCCAGGCGGCCAGACCCACGGATTGCACACCGATATCGGCCATAATGGCACCAAAACCGCCCATCACATTATGAATGGGGCCGTGTCCGACACTGTTGAGGCTGGGGTCTTCGGCACGATAGGTGCACAGGGCAAAAAAACCGGCCAGACCGATAAGCGCCACAAAGGCGCCGCGCATGCGGGCCATGAGCACAGAGCGCCACACAGCGCGCATCCGGATGTCAACGGCATTCCAAACAGTATAGGTCAGGCTGGTCATGGGTAACAGATCGACGGTTTTGAGGACACAAGCCTGATCCATGCCACAAAAAGGGTTAAGGGCTGTTTACCAATATGCCCTTAACCCCCTCTAATTGAGATTTTGTGATTTAGAACGGGCCACCAAAGCCACCGCCGCCACGACCGCGCCAACCGCCACGATCACCATTATTTTGTGCCGCAGCCGAGCCACCCAGCAGGTAGGTCAGGCCGATCATCACTGTGGGCGACTGACGGCTGCCACCAAATTCGCTGTAGATGGTATCGGTGTCGGTCACGCTTTTGAACTTCCCGGTACGGAACGGATCATTGACCGTGGCGACAAAGGCGGCCTTAGGCGTGACCTGATGACGATAGGACATATTGGCCATGCTGAAGGGCGCGCGATATCCCTGTCCGGTCAACTGCTTACCGGAGGTGAAATAGCTGATCTGGAAACGATCCTTGTCCGTGGCCTGATAATCCATGCTGATGCGGCCGCGCAGGGATGTGCCGCTTTGTTTGCCAGAGCCGGTAGGGGTCGACAGTTCAACAACCGCAATATTACCATTCAGATTCATGGACAGTTTGGGTGTCAGCTTGCCATTGAAATTGCCTTCAAGGCCGCTTGACTGGCTGGAGCCGAAATTGCGCTTGGTGCTGAGGAGCACGCCCGGGGTTTCAAAATAGCTGTAGTCAACGATATTGTTGTTTTCTTTGCGATAATAGGCACGGATTTGATAGCTGGTGGCGCCTTTACTGACCTCATAACCCAGTTCAAGTGAGTCCGATTCCTGCGCCTTCAGATCGGGATTGCCCTGCGATACATTCTGCTCGTTGACATAGGTACGGAAAGGGTTGAGATCGCGTGGATTGGGGCGACGCAGATGGTGCGAATAGGAAAAGCGCAGCTTGCTGGTGTCGCTCAGGACATAGGTGGCAAAGGCGCTGGGGGCCAGTTTGGTGTCGGTGGTGTGGCTGGTCGTGCCGGAGGTGACCGCATTGGTTTCCAGATCCAGCGATTCCACACGCAGGCCGCCCAGAATTGTCCACCGTTCACCCAAAGGCATCTGATAGGTGACATAGGCGGCATTGACATCGCGCACATAGCTGAATGTGCTGGTCAGGCCGCTGGCATTACCACCAATGGCCAGATTGCTGGATGTGTTGGTATCGTTCGAAAAATCCAGACCGAGCGATAACTGGTTCTGGCCGATCGGACGCACATAGTCGATGCTTAAGTCGCGGCTGTTGGAGCTGCTGCTGTTGTTGCGGGTATCCGTCGAATCCGTACCATTCAGGCTATAGGTGTTGATATTGGCCGAATTCCTGGAGCCCGATGAGCGGCCAAGACGCAAATCCGTTTTTAACGTATCGCCCAATGCTTCGCCGGTATGATCCCAACGCAGGTCCACGCTGGTATCTTCGCGGTTGCCGGTCGAATTAGAGTTACGGTTATACAGGCTGGTCGGATTGCCGTCCGCGTCATATTCACCATAGGCGGTGTTGCCCGTATTATCGTTTTCGCGCTTGGAGTAGCTCATCTGAAGACCCAGAGAGTCGGCCGTGCTCAGATTATAATCCAGACCGCCATTGACAGACATGCTGTCGTTTTTGCCCATCGACAGGCCATTGCTGTTGGTCTGGTTCAGGACGTCACCATTGCTATCCAGGCGTTTCAGTACCGAGGCGTTGCGGCCTTCGCTTTCGTCGTGGCGGACATTGACACCGCCACTTATGGTCATTTTGCCGGAATTACGCGTGCCATTAAGGGCGGCATTGTAACGGCCATCACCGACATTGACATTGAGGGAGCCACTTTTGCCAGGCTTGCGGTTTTTGCGCATGACCAGATTGATAATGCCGGCTGAGCCTTCGGCTGAGAATTGTGAGCCGGGATTGGTCATGACTTCAATCGAGTCAATATCGCTGGAGGCCATGGCCTGCAAGGCACCGGCGCGGTTGTCGCCCTGCATCATCACCGATGGCTTGCCGTCGACATAGACCTTGACGTTCGAATCGCCACGCAGAGTGACATTGCCTTCGGGGTCGACATTGACAGACGGCACCTTGCTGAGGGCATCGGCGGCCGTGCCGGAAGTGGCGTCAATCTGATCCTTATTGTCATAAATCTGGCGGTCAATGCGGGTGGGCGGCTTGACGCCCTTAACGGTGACAATGGTCGTGGGATCATTTGCAGAAGCGGCGCTATCGGCTGTCACTTCCGTAGGGGCGCTGGCGTCTGTCTTGCTGTCTGTCTTGGCCTCGTTTGCAGGCGCGACCTTGGCTTCCGTTTTGGCGGGTGCGGCGGCCTGAGGTTTAGGCGCGGCCTGAGCCGTGTTAGGCTCAGAGGTCTGGGCGCTGGCGGCACCGGCAACACAACCGAAAAGAATCAAGCCATAGAGGCCGGTGGTCATCAAATTTGTCTTACGCATGGGTTATTGCCCTAAAAAAGCTTATGTCACCGGCGCATAGGGCTAGAAATAGA
>JBAWDM010000285.1:0-18926 GCA_049590735.1 Asticcacaulis sp.
CGAGTCAGCAATCCAGCGATAGGCCTGAAGCAAGGCGGCAGGGCCCAGATACTTGTCCTGATTCCACCAATAGCTGGGGCAGGAGGTCGAACAACAGGCGCACAGGATGCACTCATAAAGGCCATCCAGCTTGTCGCGGTTTTCCGGTGTTTGCAGGCGTTCTTTTTCAGGGTCGGGCGTCTTGGATTCCAGCCACGGCTCAATCGAGGCATATTGGTTATAGAAACCCGACAGATCAGGGATCAGGTCTTTTACCACCGGCATGTGCGGCAGGGGCGCAATGGTAATGCTGCCCTTGAACTCATCGTGGCCCTTGGTGCAGGCCAGCGTGTTACGGCCGCCAATATTCATGGCGCACGACCCGCAAATCCCTTCGCGACAGGAGCGGCGGAAGGCCAGGGTCGAATCGACATGGTTTTTGATATAGAGCAGCGAATCCAGCAGCATGGGGCCATGCTCGGCGGAATCGACCTCATAGGTATCCCAGCGCGGCGTTTCGTCCAGATCAGGATCAAAGCGGTAGATCTTATAGGTGCGCGTAGTTTTTGTGGCTTTTGCCGCCTTATAGCGCTTGCCGGTTTTGATTTTGGAATCGCGGGGGAGGGTTAGCTCGACCATTTGTCATACGCTCCTAATATACACGCGCTTTGGGCTGAATGTAGGCGATGTCGTTCGTCATAGTATAGGCATGCACCGGACGGTAATCCGTTGCGACCTTGCCCTTGGCGTCGATCCACATCAGTGTGTGCTTCATCCAGGTTTCATCATTGCGATCCGGGAAGTCTTCGCGGGCATGGGCCCCACGGCTTTCTTCGCGGTTGGCGGCGGAATTGACCGTCACCACAGCCAGATTGATCAGATTGTCATATTCTAGGGCTTCGATCAGGTCGGTGTTCCAGATCATGCCGCGATCGCTAATGGCCAGATCAGATGAGGCCTTGTGAATGGCATCCAGACGCGCCACGCCCGAATTGAGCGTTTCAACCGTGCGGAAGACGGCAGCATCTTCCTGCATGGCCATCTGCATATCCAGACGCAGATTGGCGACCGGCGTCTTGCCATCGGCATAGCGGAAACTATCAAGGCGATCGAGGTGCGCCTGAACGGCACCGGCGGGTAAGTCTTTGTGCGGCGTATTCGGCTTGACCAGTTCCTTGGAACGCAGGCCCGCCGCACGGCCAAACACCACAAGGTCGATCAGCGAGTTGGAGCCAAGGCGGTTGGCCCCATGCACCGAAACGCAAGCCGCTTCGCCGACCGCCATCAGGCCCGGCACGACCGTATCCGGATTGCCGTCTTTAAGCGTCAGGACTTCGCCGTGATAATTGGTAGGGATGCCGCCCATATTATAGTGAACGGTCGGGATGACCGGGATCGGTTGCTTGGTGACATCGACACCGGCGAAAATCTTGGCCGACTCTGAGATACCCGGCAAACGCTTATGCAGGATTTCCGGTGGCAGGTGATCCAGGTGCAGGAAGATGTGGTCCTTCTTGGGGCCAACGCCACGGCCTTCGCGGATTTCCATGGTCATGGCGCGCGACACAACATCGCGTGAGGCCAGATCCTTGGCGGAGGGCGCATAACGCTCCATGAAGCGTTCACCGGCTGAGTTGGTCAGATAGCCGCCTTCGCCGCGTGCGCCTTCGGTGATCAGACAGCCTGAGCCATAGATGCCGGTGGGGTGGAACTGCACGAATTCCATATCCTGAAGCGGCAGACCGGCGCGCAAGACCATCGCATTACCGTCACCCGTGCAGGTGTGGGCCGAGGTGGCTGAGAAATAGGCACGGCCGTAACCGCCCGTGGCCAAGATGACCAGATGGGCGCGATAGACATGGATGTCGCCATTATCAAGCTGCCAGGTGGTAACGCCGCGACAGACGCCGTCTTCCATGATCAGATCAAGGGCGAAATGCTCAATGAAGAACTCGACATTATGGCGCAGGGATTGACCATACAGGGTATGCAGCATGGCGTGGCCGGTGCGGTCGGCGGCGGCGCAGGTGCGCTGTACGGGGCCTTCGCCAAAATTCTTGGTCATGCCGCCAAAGGGGCGCTGATAAATCTTGCCGTCTTCGGTGCGTGAAAAAGGCACGCCCCAGTGTTCCAGCTCATAGACGGCATCGGGAGCATTGCGTACCAGATATTCGATGGCGTCCTGATCGCCCAGCCAGTCCGACCCCTTAACGGTATCGTACATGTGCCACTGCCACTTGTCTTCGCCCATATTGCCGAGGCTTGCGGCGACGCCACCTTGCGCGGCCACTGTGTGCGAGCGGGTCGGGAAGACCTTGGTGATGCAGGCGGTTTTTAGCCCCGCCTGACCACAGCCAAGCGCGGCGCGCAGACCGGCGCCACCGGCACCGATAACGACGACATCATAGTCATGGTTGATGATGTTGTAGGGCTTGTTACTTTTTTGAGCCGACATAGATCTAAGCCCCTTTAATGACGCTGAAGAGGGCAAGGCCCGTGGCAATCACCACGGCTGCGCTCAATAGAAAAACGACGAAGACGAGCAGGTTACGCGTGCCCTTGGTGTCGATATAATCATCAATAATCATTTTCAGACCCATGAACATGTGCCAGCAGGCCAGAGCCACCAGAAGCCCGATCAGACCGGCATTTAACGGCACCTGCACAAAGCCTAGGGCAGCCTCATAGCCGCCACCCATAATCCCTGTGGCTGACCAGAGCCCCCAGAGTATCAGAGGCAGCATGACCAGCGCCGTACCGCGCTCAGCCAGCCATTCACCTGCACCATGATGCGCAGACAGTTTCCATTGGGTGACCGATCTGGCCCCGACATTACGATCCGTAGTCATAAGACGACCTTTTGGCTGAGGATGAGATAGACCCAGAAGGCAAGGTCGAGAACGACCGCCAAAATCATAGTGATGTAGACCAGCGTGTCAGCAGCCTTAGGCTCCAGCGAAAGCCCCAGATCCCAGATGAAGTGACGAATGCCGCCCATAATATGCACAAAGGCCGACAGAGACAAAAGGAACCACAGGATCAGACCGATGGGTGACGCCGCCAGCGACAGAAAACCGGTATAGGCTTCGCGGCCCATGGCCAGTGAAACTAACCATGCCGTAACCAGCAACAGACCAGCGACATTACCGGAACCGGTAACGCGGTGCATGATCGAACTGAACATAGTGAAATGCCAGCGCCAGATTTGCAAATGCGGAGAGAGGGGGCGATGCGGAGTTGGAGACATGCGTACCAGCCTTAGCCAATGTTTATACCGGGCCCGCACAAGGCGTCCTGGAAGGTTACACTTGCGGGTCTTTTAGACCCTGAAACGCCTGTGTCAATAAGGCGTTAAGCTTATGAGGTTTTTTTGCGGCAGAGGCGCATGAGAACGCCTCGCATCCGCAGATTTTCAGCCTGAAACGGCTTCACGTTAAGGTGATACGCAGATGGCCTGCGCGCCAAAGCTTCGACAAAATCCGGTGCTTAAAGCGTGTGGTAAAAGAATTCTTAACAACCCGACATCTAAGCTGATGACAGCCCCTGTGCGGTAAAATGCCGCATTGGGCTGCCGGCTGAGCCCGCCCCCCTCCGATCGCCCGTATCCTGCTGTAATAAGTGAGTTTAATTGTGATTTCTGCTTTGATTATGTCCGCCACCCTTTTGGCCCAAGCTGAACCTGTTGCCGCACCGGCGGCATCACCATCTGAATCCAGCCGCGCGGCGGTAGATGTTGAGTCTTATCAGCGCAATTACGAGGCCCCCAAAAGCCCGGAAGAACTGAAATATGATTCCGGAATCGCTCAGGCCTATGATGCGAAGGTGGATCGCTCAGGCCGCATGCAGGGCACCTGGGTCGTATCTGGCATGGATGGTCAAAAGCTTGTGGGGCTTGAGTTACGCAGCGATAATCAGGGCAAGGTCGAAGGGGCGTGGCGCTCCATGCTGGCGGGTTTTGGCATGAACAATTCCGGCTTTGTGTCGGATGTCGATATGAAAGACCGCGATCTGGAGGTGAAATATTTCGTCGGAAAAGCGCGCAACCCTACGGTTATGACGTTTCACCGCGAAGATAATGGTCAGTGGCGCGGTCAGATGGTCAATGATTCCGGCGTGACAACCCCGGTCACTTTAACGCAGGTACGGCTGGGTAGTTAAAGGGCGATAGGGGGCCCTGTAACAGGGACGTGTCTTGATGCCCGGCTGTGTAACTGCGTTTATGTATGTCAATCAGAGGGAGACGCGCATGACACGGATGACAGCCAAAGACTTTCCGCAAGGCTTGCTTGAGCTTTATGACTATTATGCGCACGGTAAGATCAGCAAGCGTGACTTTCTGGATCGGGCAGCCAGTTTTACGGTTGGCGGCGTGGCGGCGGCTACGCTGGTAGCCAGTCTGCTGCCCAACTATGCCTTGGCGACGCAGGTGGAATTTACCGATCCCGATATACAGGCGGAATATATCACCTATCCCTCACCCCGGGGGCATGGGGCGGTCAGGGCCTATCTGGTTAAGCCCGCTAAACTGGACGGTAAGGCACCGGCAGTTGTTGTGGTCCATGAGAATCGTGGCCTAAACCCCTATATCGAGGACGTGGCGCGCCGGGTCGCCAAGGCCGGTTTTATCGCGCTGGCGCCCGATGGCTTAAGCTCGGTCGGCGGCTATCCGGGTAATGACGAAAAAGGGCGCGAGTTACAGTCAAAGATTGATCCGGAAAAGCTGATGAATGACTTTTTCGCGGCGGTCGAATTTCTGATGGCGCATGCGCAATCGACCGGAAAGGTCGGCATTACCGGTTTCTGTTATGGCGGTGGGGTTGCCAATGCCGCCGCCGTTGCCTATCCGGAACTGAAGGCGGCTGTGCCGTTTTACGGACGTCAGCCATCTGCGGAAGATGTCAGTAAGATTCAGGCACCGCTTCTGCTGCACTATGCCGGACTGGATACCCGCATCAACGAAGGCTGGCCCGCCTATGAGGCGGCGCTGAAGGCCGCAAACAAGACCTATGAGGCCTATATATATCCCAATGTGAATCACGGTTTTCATAACGATTCAACCCCGCGTTATGATGAGGCTGCGGCCAAACTGGCTTGGGATCGCACAATCGCCTGGTTCCAAAAATATCTGGTCTGAAAATCCGCAGCAAAGTCTGAGGGCCTTCACTTTCTGACGCTTGAGACATGGTTTTTGTGTGCCGTGCAGCAAAGTCTTGCGTCAAAGACTTGCGCACAGGCTCTAACAGGCTTAGATCGCGGACAGAGTTTTTTAATTAGCGGCATTTTACAGGGAGTCCCCATGGCACGCGCAAAAATTGCTTTGATTGGTTCGGGTATGATCGGGGGCACATTGGCCCATATCGCGGCTCGCGAAGAACTGGGCGATATCGTCCTTTTCGACATCATGGAAGGCACCCCGCAGGGTAAGGCCCTTGATCTGGCCGAAGCGACCGCCGTTTTCAACAAGGATGTATCGCTTAAGGGCGTCAATGACTATGCGGGTATTGCGGACGCTGATGTTTGCATCGTGACCGCCGGTGTGCCGCGCAAGCCCGGCATGAGCCGTGACGATCTGCTGGGTATCAACCTCAAGGTCATGAAGGCTGTCGGCGAAGGCATCAAGGCGCACGCGCCAAACGCCTTTGTTATCTGTATCACCAATCCGCTCGATGCTATGGTCTGGGCCTTGCGCGAATTTTCGGGCCTGCCGCATGCCAAGGTGGTCGGTATGGCCGGTATTTTGGATTCTTCGCGCTTTGCATATTTCCTGTCTGAAAAGACCGGTGTTTCGGTGCAGGACATCCACGCCTGGACACTGGGTGGTCACGGCGACGACATGGTGCCGATGGTGCGCCACTCGACAATCGGCGGTCTACCCTTGCCGGAATGTGTGGCGCAAGGCTTCTTCACACAAGACGAGCTGGACGGCATGGTTAAGCGCACCCGCGGCGGCGGCGGCGAGATTGTTGCCCTGCTGAAGACCGGTTCGGCCTTTTATGCACCGGCAGAATCGGCCATCGCCATGGCCAGTTCCTACCTGAAGGACAAGAAGCGTGTCCTGCCTTGCGCAGCCTATCTGAGCGGCGAATATGGCCTGAGCGGTCTGTATGTCGGCGTGCCGGTCGTGATCGGTAAGGACGGCGCAGAGCGCATCATCGAGTTCTCGACCAATGACGAAGAAAAGGCGATGTTCGCCAAGTCGGTCGAAAGCGTTGAAGGTCTGATTGCGGCCTGTAAGACGATTGAGCCCGCTTTGGCATAATCTAACATTATATAGTTGAGTTCCGATTTTCTTGTCTTTTGCCGTATTTTCAATTACAAAGTGAAATACGGAAAGTTGACTGGCTGAGATAACTTCCCCCGCCTGTGCAAGCTTCGGCTTAAAGCAGGTCCACGCGCAATGCGAGATATCCAAGCGGTTGCCAGATACTTAAAAGGGTTCCTTCGGGAACCCTTTTTCGTTTTATCGGTTCGGAAATTTAGCCTTCTCACCACGCAGGATTTTAGCCAGGGCGATATCAAATTTCATCTCGCCCGTATCAGCGACCTTTTTACCTGAACCAATCGGATAGGCGCTGACAACAAACATGTTCACCCTTGCTGCACTCTGCTTTTTCAGGGTGAAGAAGATAGCGTAGATCTGACCGTCCGGGCTTTCAACGCGAACGAGATTGCCGTCCCGCGTTGAGGCAATGCGCTTGTTGCCAAAAGCTTTGATGAGGTCTGGCAACTGAAAACTCAGACTGTAGCGATCTGGACAAAAGACCCGCTTTTCTGTTTTGGAAACCAGCATCGTGGGCATGATATACATCGGATCATGCTTGGCGGGATCGAAACCGGTTGTAAAACAATGATCGTTGAAGCGGACGTTAAGGGTTATTGGCCGAGTATGGTCACGTGGCAGAACCTGAACTCGAAAGGTTCGAGGTGCGACAGACTTGTTACGTTTCCGGAAATAATCAGTAGCGGCCAGTACCCCATAGATAAGCGCTTTGCACGATTCGTCTTTGAGTAGCAAAGCCGCTCGTGAAAAACGGGCGGCTTTTTTATTTTCGGATGTGTTAGGCTCTGGTGTCTGAGGAGTTTCCACCATGTTCAAAACCTTTGTGCCCGTTCTGGCGATTATAGCCCTGATGAGCGCCTGTTCGTCCGGCCAGAAGGCGGACGCCCAAAGTTCTGCTGCCGCTTCCGATCAGGCCAGCGCCGCTATAGAGCCCTTGGCAGAAGCCGCCTCAGCGACCCCCGGTTTCGATTGCAAAACGGCGACCTTAAAGGCCGAGATCATGGTGTGCGGCAATGCCCGCTTAGCGCAGCTTGATGTGGAGCTTACCCGCCTGTATGACCTGATTAGCCAAGCGCCGGATGTCGATAAGGGCGGGCTTCAGCGCCTGCAGGGCGGCTGGCTGAATAAGCGCAATGCCTGCGCGACTGTTGCCGATGCCGAGACCTGCCTGCTGAATGCTTATGGTGAACGGATCAGCGATCTGCGGGCAGGTTATCCGGTGGCGCGCAATGACACCAGCATCAGTATAGGGCCGGTCAGTTGGCATTGTCCCGCAGGCGATATAAGCTCAACCTTTATCAACGGCGCCAATGCCATGGTCTATGTCAAATGGGCCGATAAAAGCGCCGTTTTGCCACAGGTTATAAGTGCATCCGGCGCGCGGTATGCGGCCGATCTGCCGGAAGGTGCCTTTGAGTTCTGGAACAAGGGCAATGAGGTTATGTGGACTGTGCCGGGCAGCGGCAAGGTCACCTGCAAGGAGATTAAATTATGAAAAGGCCCATACTCACTCTGACTGCAATTGCGGCGCTATGCCTGCTGACCGCCTGTGCGACCCGCCCCATGGGACATCAGAGTGATCCGGCGCTGGTGCGCGGCATTATTGATGGTTTGCTGGCCCCGATATCCTTTGTCATCAGCCTGTTTTCCGATACGGTGCGCATGTATGCCTATCCCAATATCGGGCGCTGGTACGATCTCGGTTTTCTGGTGGGCCTCAGTGCCTGGGGCGGGGGCGCGTCGACCGTCACGCGCTATGTCTATGGGGATCGCCGTTCAGGCCGTACGCTCGACATTCAGGATCGCTAAACGTGATGCTGCCGCTTGTATCTCCGCTCGGCCCGACCCTTGAAACGGCGCGCCTGATCCTACGTCCGCCGGTTGACGCAGATTTTGAAGGCTATTGCGCCTTTCATGCTGATGAAAGGGTTATGACACATATAGGTGGTGTGGCGACACCGCCCGTTGTTTGGCGCACGATGCGAACCGTTGCCGGTTCCTGGGCGCTGGATGGTTTTGGCATGTTCAGTGTTATTGAAAAAAACACGGGCGAGTGGATCGGGCGCATTGGCCCGCTCTGTCCGCATGGCTGGCCCGGCCGCGAAGTCGGCTGGGGCCTGATGTTTAAGGCATGGGGCAAGGGCTATGCGAGAGAGGCTGCCGTGGCCAGTATGGATTTTGCTTTTGATCAACTGGGCTGGGAAAGCGTCATTCATACGATTGCCCCTGCCAATACCGCATCGGCAGCTTTGGCCAAAAGCCTGGGCTCCTATATAACCGGTCAGGCCTATCTGCCTGATCCCTATAGTGATACTCAGGTCGATCTGTGGGGCCATACCCGTGATGAGTGGCAGATCAACAAGGCGACGAACATCAAAGCCTAAGCCATTTTAGCTGAAAATAAGCAGAAGCGCTTGACTCTGGGTTTTATTTAATTGATAGGTTATTTAACAACTTAGTTAAATGAAATCGAGTTCCATGTCGCAAGACCGCCTTTCCATGACCCTGACGGCTTTGGCCGACCCGACGCGGCGTGCTATACTGGCGCGTTTATCGCTGGGGGAAACGTCCGTGACCGAACTGGCTGAGCCCTTTGAGATGAGCCTGCCGGCGGTATCGCGCCACCTTAAGGTGCTGGAACGCGCGGGCCTGATCTCACGCGGCCGCGAAGCACAATGGCGTCCCTGCAAGCTGGAGGCGGCCCCCTTGAAAGAGGTGGATGCCTGGGTCGGCACCTATCGTAAAATGTGGGAAGAGCGGCTGGACCGCTTAGATGCCTATCTGAAAACCCTGAAACCCGACGGAGAGGTACATTGACTCCGCCTTTGGACACACCCGGTTTTTCCGTGATCAATAAGCGCCGGATTCACCACTTGCGCGCCCGCGTCTATGCAGCCTTTGCCGACCCGCTACAGTTGGCGGTGTGGTGGGGGCCGGACGGCTTTACCAATGATTTCCGCACCTTTGATTTGCGACCGGGTGGTGAGTGGCTTTTCACCATGACCAATGAGGCCGGTAAGGCTTTTGAGAATACCAAGGTTTTTCATGAGGTTGTGGCACCGGAGCGGATTGTCTTTCGGCACATTCAGCCGGTTCATGATTTCACCATGACCATGGAATTTGCCGAAGTGGGTGAAGCAACCGATCTGATGTGGCGCATGGATTTTGCGCCGGGTCAGGACAGTGAACCGCTTGCGCCGTTTCTTGAAGCGGCCAATGAACAGAATTTTGATCGGCTTGAGGCCCATCTCAACACTATAAAAACCTGAGGAAATCCCATGACACTTGAAGCCCCTGCGTCGGAAGACGAAGTTTTCAAAATCAGCCGCACCTTTGATGCGTCCAAAGCCCTTTTATGGGAGGTCATCACCAAGGCTGAACATTTGGGCCAGTGGTTTGGCCCTGCCGGCATGAAGCTGATTGTTAAATCGCTGGATCTCAAGGTCGGCGGCACCTTCTTGTATGGCATGCAAATGCCCAATGGCATGACCCTGTGGGGCAAGTGGGTCTTCCGGGAGATCAACGCGCCCGACAGCATTGCCTATGTCGTGTCGTTTTGTAATGAGGCCGGTGAGCCTGTGCGGCATCCGATGGCCCCGATGTGGCCGCTTGAAGTTCTGGCGATCCAGACCCTGACGGAAATAGATGGGGATACGATCTACGAAAGCCGCTCTTATCCCATTAACGCCACACCCGAAGAGCGCGCCATCTTTAAGGCCGGTCACGCCAGCATGCAGATGGGCTTTGGCGGCACCTACATGCAGCTTGAGGCCTATCTGGCGAAGATTACGTCATGATCCGCGCAGCCAAACCCGAAACCTTTATGGTCGAACGCAGCTATGAACATCCTGTGTCGCGCATCTTCTGGGCCTTCACCCATCTGGATGCCAAGCAGGGCTGGTTTGGCGGTTCGCCAGAGTGGGAGGTTGATCATCACACACTCGATTTCACCGTCGGTGGTTGGGAAAAATGGCGCGGTCGGCCCAATGCCGATGCGGGATGGATGACCAATGACGCGCTTTATCTCGATATCTTGCCAGATGAGCGCATCATTCACCAATACCACATGACCCTGAATGAAAAGCTGTTCACGGTCTCGCAGCAGGTGCTGGAATTTTCAGCCAGAGGTGCGGGTTCGCATTTGAAACTGGTCGAGCAAATATTGTTCATTGATGGTGTTGATCATCTCGAAGATCGTATCGGCGGTACGAAAGCCATGCTGGAGTCATTAAACACCTATCTTTCAACGCAGGCGGAGGCCCGGCCATGATGGTCATGATTATCATTCTTATGGTCGCGGCACTGGCCACGCTCATGCTGGTGGTGGTCACCAAGCCGAAGCATTTCCGATTGCAACGCTCCGCTACCATCAAGGCGGCACCTGAGGCCGTCCATGCCCATCTTCAGGATTTTCATCGCTGGAGTTTCTGGTCGCCCTGGGAGCAACTCGATCCCGATCTTAAGCGCAGTTTTAGCGGCGCCGAAACGGGATTGGGTGCGGTTTATGACTGGGCGGGCACCAAGGCCGGAACCGGGCGTATGGAAATCATCGAAGCCGATGTGGCAAAAAGACTGATCATCAGCCTGAACTTCATAAAGCCGATGAAGGCCAATAATACCGCCGAGTTCACCTTGCAAAAGACGGGTGAGGATACGGTGGTGACCTGGGCCATGTTCGGGCCGTCCCCCTTTATGTCGCGCCTGATGAGTACGTTTCTGAATATAGACGACCTGATTGGCCGTGATTTTGAACGCGGCCTGCACAATCTGAAAACCATCAGCGAAAAATCCTGATCTCTTTTTAAAAAAGGATACTGCCTGTGTTCAAATATGTATCTGTGGCTGGCGCGACACTAAGTGGCGCCCTGCTACTTGCGGCCTGTACGCCTGCGTCCAAACCCTCTGAGGCCTCTGTTTCGTCATCAACAGTGGCTGAGGCGCCTGTCTCCGCCACCAGCCCGTCCGTTACCGATCTGCCGGCAGGCGAGTATGTGACCGACAAGGCCCATACCAGCCTGACATTCAATGTCAGCCATATGGGCTTTTCTCACTATGATTGACGCTAAGCTGCAACTGGATCCGGCCCATCCTGAAAAGGCCAGCCTGACGGCCACGATTGACCCGTTATCACTGGATCTGCCGTCGCCTCCCAAAGGGTTTCATGACGAGTTGATGGGCGCGCAATGGTTTGACGCCAAAGCCTTCCCTAAGATCACTTTCACCTCAACCAGGGTCGAGATGACCGGCGCGGATACGGCCAAGGTGACCGGCGATCTGAGCCTGCATGGCATCACGAATCCGGTGACCATGACTGTCACGTTCAATGGGGGTTATCCGGGTTTGGCCGGGCTTGATCCCAATGCCCGCATTGGTTTTTCCGCTACGGGCGAACTGAAACGCTCCGATTTCGGCATCAGCTACGGCATTCCGGCAGAAGGCAGCACCATGGGCGTTAGCGACACTGTTAAATTCAATATTGAAACTGAGATGAGCGGCCCGGCACTCAAGGCCAGTTAAGAGGCGGATTATGAACTATTCTTCACACCACACCCATTTCACCATCAACCGCGACATCGAAGCCCCGCCCTCCCTTGCCTTTATGGCCTGGGCTGACAAGGCCTCTAAGGATAACTGGTTTCGCGGTCCCGGCGACTGGAAGATACTTGAAAGCCATTTTGACTTTCGCGAAGGCGGAACAGAACGTCTGAAGGGCCGGTTTCCGTCCGGAAAGATCAGTGATTTCCAGTGCCGCTATAGCGATATCGTCCCTGACCAGCGCATCGTCTATACCTATGACATGTATGTCGACGATAAGCGCATTTCGGTGTCGGTGGTGACGGTGGAGTTTGCGCCGACGGCAAGGGGCACGCATCTGACTCTGACGGAACAGGTGACGCATCTGGATGGCTATCCAACCCCCGAAGATCGTGAAATTGGCACGGCCTGGGGCATCGACAATGCCATTGCCTATATTATGTCTATAAAATCAGACGCATAAGGACACAGATCATGAAAATCTTTCCTTACCTCAACTTTCCCGGCACCTGCGCTGAGGCTTTCAGGTTTTACGCCGAAACGCTTGGTGGTGAAATTACCTTTATGCAGACCCACGGCGACAGTCCCATGAAGGATATGGTTGGCCCTGAATGGCAGGACAAGATTATGCATGCCACGCTGAGGGTCGGCGATCAGGAAATTGCCGGCTCGGATGCGCCCCTGCACATGCAGGTTAAGCCGGCCGGTTTCATGGTGACGATCAATCCGGAAACGGCCGAACATGCCAGGCTTATCTATGCCGCCTTTGCCGATGGCGGCGATGTAAAAATGGCGTTGCAGGAAACCTTTTGGGCTTTGCAATTCGGAATGGTGACCGATCGTTTCGGTACGCCGTGGATGATCAATGTCGAGTCGAAAGCCTGATATGAATATAGCTTGCCGCCACATCGCCTTTACGGAACGGGATCTGAAAATCGAGCGGCTGTTCCAGGCGCCGCGCGCACTTGTGTATGAAGCCTGGACGAATCCGGCCCTGTTGTCGCAATGGTGGGGGCCGGTGCATTATCCGGCTACCCATATGGACATGCAGGTGGCCGAAGGGTCACATTGGCGTAATGGGCTTAAGTCTGTCGAAAGTGGTGAGATTCTTTGGCAGAATGGCACGTTTCGCGTGGTGAAGCCCCTGCAAAAGCTGGTTTTCAGCTTTGTCTGGGAGGCCGAAGGTGAGCGTGGCATGGCCAATGAAGTGACGGTGATATTTGCCGACGGGCCTAATCCTAATCAGACGCTTGTGACTCTTTATCAACATCCCTTCCACTCGCTCAATGAATCCGAAGGTCATGGCGATGGCTGGTGGTCAAGCTTTGATCGCCTGCAGACGCTTTTGTCCTTTCCGATGGAGATTTCGACGTAAGCGGACCAAGATTTAAAACCAGCCGTCCTGCTTTAAGGCCTTGGCATAGCTGCGGCTGACGGGGGCGCTCAGATTGTTTTTTAGCTTAAGCGCGATACGGCCATTATGACGCGGCGTGTGCAGCACGGCTGATTTTGCCACCCACCATGAGCGGTGGATTTGTGAGCCCTCAATGCCATTCAGTTCACCAATGGCATCATAAAGGCGCAACAGGATAAGCGTATCGCCCGCTGAGGTATGGACGCGTAAATAATGATCTTCGGCCTCAAGCGCGTAAATATCGGCATGTTGATATTTAAAGGGCAGGCGGGCGCGAAAAACGGCACCCGGTTCAGTCTTGTTATCTGTAGCAAACGCGTGGCTCTGGGCGGGTGTGCCGCTTATCAGAACATGCAAGGCAGACATAGCAATGGTTATGACCAGCACTGGCCCGATGAGATAGCGCATCCGGCCTAAGATAAGCATGTGATCGGAGTCAAAAGCGGCCGTAACCAGCCACACCATAACGCAAATGATGGGCGTGACGATGATAATCATGGTCGCTAAGGTTTGCCATAGATTGAGGCTGGCAAAACGATCCAGTATGCGTCCGGTCATCTGCGCCACACTTGTGCCCAGAGCCATAACAACCAACCAGTAGGCACAGCGCATTAGAAACGGCATGCCGTCTGTACCATTAGCGGCGGTAAAGGTCAGTAACAAGGCCATGCCAAGCGCTATGCCATAGGTCCGCAGCCAGTATGGGCCAATGAAGACTTTGATCAGATCGGTTATACGCGAAGCGCCAGTGGCACGAGGCGTCATTTCACGAATTTGATCAGGCGTTTCACGCATGCGTTCGAGTATCCAAAAGGGTTTGCATCCTTATGAGGCATTCATCCCCTTAAAGGAAGCCTCACATGTCTGCCATCACGTCCTTCATTTCAGCCTTTAGTCATCCTCACCTGCCCCATATAAGTCTGTTATACGAGGTCAGCCCGGTCATTCAGATTCATCTGCTGGCGGCGGTGGTGGCTTTTGTCATTGGTGCCGTGCAAATTTATGGCCCCAAGGGCACCGGCATGCACCGCGTTCTGGGTTGGACCTGGGTTATATTTATGCTGGTGGTAGCGGGCTCATCCTTCTTTATTAAAGTTATCACTCACGGAAGCTTTAGCTTCATTCATATCCTGTCAGGACTCACTCTGATCACCGCCCCCCTGATCATCTATACTGCCCGCAAAAAGGACATTAAGGCGCACAAAAGGCATGCCTTACGCCTTTATGGCGGGGCCATGCTGGTGGCGGGCCTGTTTACCTTTGTGCCGGGTCGATTGATGTGGAGACTATTTTTTTCTTAAATATATCAGGCTTAAAGGAAAATCTCTGACAGCGCTGTCAGCCAAGCTGTACAAGTGATAGCGCTAACATGGTTATGGTAGCAGGGAAAACCGCTAGCGGAGAAATGGCAAAAAGAGGTCAAATTTCTGTGACTGTGCGGTTGCGTAAAGGCGCGGCTCTCTTTATAAAGCGACCGTTCGAAGGACGGGCACGATGATCCGTACCTAGCACCCATTTGCCTCTGGCAAGCATCACAGACCGGTTTCATGAACATTCACGAGCATCAAGCTAAGGCCGTCCTCAAAGAGTTCGGCGTTGCCGTTCCGCGCGGATTTGCCGCCTATACCCCCGAAGAGGCCTTTACGGCCGCCAATGATCTGGCGCGTGACGCTGGTTCCAAGGTTTTTGTTGTTAAATCGCAGATCCACGCCGGTGGGCGCGGCAAGGGCCGTTTCGAAGGCCTGGGTGCCGATGCCAAGGGTGGCGTTCGCGTGGTTATGTCGGCCGATGCCGTTAAAACCAATGCCGAAGAAATGCTGGGCCGTGTTCTGGTAACGCACCAGACGGGCGAGGCCGGCAAGCAGGTCAATCGCCTCTATATCGAAGAAGGCGCCGACATCGCCAAAGAATTATATCTGTCTCTGCTGGTCGATCGTGTCTCTTCGCGTGTCTCCGTTGTGGCCTCGACCGAAGGCGGCATGGACATCGAAGACGTGGCGCACAACACGCCTGAAAAAATCATCACCTTTACCATTGATCCGGCCACCGGCGTTTTCCCGCATCATGGTCGCGCGCTGGCTAAGGCGCTTGACCTCAAGGGTGATGTTGCTAAGCAAGGCGCAAAGCTCCTCGGCCAGCTCTATGCAGCGTTTGTGGCCAAGGACATGGACATGCTGGAGATCAACCCGCTCATCGTCACGGGCGATGACAAGCTGATCGTTCTGGATGCCAAGGTGTCGTTCGATTCCAACGCCCTGTTCCGTCATCCTGACATTTTTGCTCTGCGTGACGAAAGCGAAGAGGATGCCAAGGAAATCGAAGCCTCGAAATTTGACCTTAGCTACATTGCCCTTGATGGCGAAATCGGCTGCATGGTCAATGGCGCGGGTCTGGCTATGGCCACACTCGATATCATCAAGTTGTACGGCTCTGAGCCGGCCAACTTCCTGGATGTCGGTGGTGGCGCGACGACCGAAAAGGTCACAGCGGCGTTCAAAATCATCACCTCTGACCCCAAGGTCAAGGGCATACTGGTCAACATCTTTGGCGGCATCATGAAGTGCGACATCATCGCAGAAGGCGTTATCGCTGCTGTGAAAGAAGTCGGCCTGACCGTGCCATTGGTTGTCCGCCTTGAAGGCACCAATGTCGAACTCGGCAAGAAAATCATCAATGACAGCGGGCTGAACGTTATCGCCGCTAACGATCTGGCCGATGCGGCCGCCAAGATCGTCAAAGCCGTGAAGGGTTAAGCATCCATGTCCGTACTTATTGATCGCAACACCAAAGTCATCACGCAGGGTTTCACCGGCGCGCAAGGGACTTTCCACTCTGAGCAGGCCATTGCCTATGGCACGCAGGTCATGGGTGGCGTCACCCCCGGTAAGGGCGGCCAGACCCATATCGGCCTGCCTGTTTTCAATACGGTCGCAGAAGCGCGTGAGCGCACCGGTGCCACGGCCACCGCCATATATGTGCCGCCTCCCTTTGCGGCAGATTCCATCCTTGAGGCGATCGACGCCGAGATGGAACTGATCATCTGCATCACCGAAGGTATTCCAGTGCAGGACATGGTCAAGGTCAAGCGCTCGCTGTCCGGCTCCAAGTCGCGCCTGATCGGCCCGAACTGCCCGGGCGTTCTGACACCAAACCAGTGCAAGATCGGCATCATGCCGGGCAACATCTTCTCACCCGGCTCAGTGGGTGTCGTGTCGCGCTCCGGCACTCTGACCTATGAGGCCGTGTTCCAGACGACCAATGCGGGTCTGGGTCAGACGACGGCGGTCGGCATTGGTGGTGATCCGGTCAAGGGCACTGAGTTCATTGACGTGCTGGAAATGTTCCTGGCCGACGAAGAGACCAAGTCGATCATCATGATCGGCGAAATTGGTGGTTCGGCCGAAGAAGAAGCCGCGCAATTTATCCTTGATGAAGCCAAGCGTGGCCGCAGCAAGCCTATGGCGGGCTTTATTGCCGGCCGCACGGCGCCTCCGGGCCGCCGCATGGGTCATGCCGGTGCGATCATCTCCGGCGGCAAGGGTGGCGCGGAAGACAAGATCGCGGCTATGGAAGCGGCGGGCATTAAGGTAGCGCCGTCTCCGGCCTCGCTGGGCGAGACACTGCTGAGTGTTTTGAAGGCGCTCTAAAACGCTTTACGGCTTTTCGGATAAGGCCCTTAAAAAGTCTTATCCGGATGGTCAATAAGGTGGTATTATGCGGCTTGCCGTTATGAGGGACTTTCTGTCTGAGCCGTGGCATTGCCTGGGTTCAGACAGCAAAAACAAGGTGGTGTCGTTATGGGCCACGGTGTTGGGTGAATCTTAAGGCGGCAAGGCACTATAATACGACCCCGGGACATGTCCCGAAACAAAAAAAGAATGGATTAAGGGCGGTGTCGTCATTGGCCGTCTCAACCCGATATGAAAGGGAGACGGTGTCGTCATTGGCCGTCTCAAATGGTTATACCTATGGCAGACGATTCCAGTCGGCTAAATCAGGTGTTCGCAGAGACCTCGTTTCTCTATGGCACCAATGCGATCTTCATCGAACAGATGCAGGAACGCTGGGCGGAAAATCCCAATTCGGTATCGGCCGAATGGCGCGCCTTTTTTGACTCCCTCAGGGATCAACCCGCAAATGTGACCGCTAAGGCCGGTGCCGGTGAATGGGCGCGTCCGTCCTATGCGCCGCGTGACGACATGATGTCGGCCATGGATGGTGTCTGGCCGGCGGTTCAGGCCAAGGCCGAAAAAGGCATTGCGGTGCGCAATCCGGCTGCCACAACCCAGGACTTACAGGCCGCGTCGCGCGATTCGGTGCGTGCGCTCATGCTGATCCGCACCTTCCGTATTCGCGGTCATCTTCAGGCCAATCTCGATCCTTTGGGCCTGCAACCGCCCGCCCACAATCCGGAGCTGGATCCGGCCTATTGGGGTTTCTCGGATGCGGACATCGATCGCCCCATTTTTCTGGATGGCGTTTTGGGGATGGAAACCGCGACCTTGCGCGAAATCCTTGTCATCCTGCGCCGTACCTATTGCGGCAATATCGGCGTGCAATACATGCACATTGCCGACCCCGGCGAAAAAGCCTGGGTGCAGGAGCGCATCGAAGGCCGTGGCAAGGAAATTACCTTCACCAAGGAAGGCAAGATCGCCATCCTCAAAAAGCTGATCGAAACCGAAGGGTTTGAACGCTTTTGTCACCGCCGCTTCCCCGGCACCAAGCGCTTTGGTCTGGATGGTGGCGAAGCGATGATTCCGGCGCTTGAGCAGATGATCAAGCGCGGCGGCGCGCTGGGTGTTCAGGATATAATTTTCGGCATGGCCCACCGCGGTCGTCTGAATGTCCTGTCCGGTGTGATGGGCAAGCCTTACCGCGCCGTCTTCCACGAATTTCAGGGTGGCTCGACCCTGCCGACCGACATCGAAGGTTCATCGGATGTGAAATACCATATGGGCGCGTCCTCTGATCGCGCTTTTGACGGTAATAAGGTTCACCTGTCGCTGACGGCCAATCCGTCGCACCTTGAGATTGTCAATCCGGTGGTTCTGGGCAAGACCCGCGCCAAACAGGCCTTCCACCTGCGCAACCGGCCCAATATCACAGCAGAACTGGCCAGTGACTCCGGTCCGGATCGGTCTATGGCCATGGGTCTGCTGATCCACGGCGATGCGGCCTTTGCCGGTCAGGGTGTCGGCATGGAATGTCTGGCGCTGATGGGGCTTAAAGGCTACCGCACCGGCGGCACCATGCATTTTATCATCAATAACCAGATCGGTTTCACGACTGCGCCGCACTATTCGCGCTCATCGCCCTATCCGTCGGATGTGGCCCTGATGGCGTCTGCGCCGATCCTGCACTGTAATGGTGATGATCCGGAATCGGTGGTGTTTGCCGCTAAGATGGCGACGGAATTCCGCCAGAAATTCGCCAAGGACGTGGTGGTCGATATGTTCTGCTATCGCCGCTTTGGTCACAATGAAGGCGATGACCCCACCTTCACTCAGCCGATCATGTATGCCAAGATCAAGGACCATCCGTCCACGCGCGAACTGTACAGCCAGCGCCTGATCGAAGAAGGCGTGATCACACAAAGCGAGCTGGACGGCTTTATTGCTGAGTTTGATGCCTTCCTTGACGAAGAATTCGAAGCCGGAAAAACCTATAAGGCCACCAAGGCCGACTGGCTGGACGGCAAGTGGCAGGGTCTGGGCC
>JBAWDM010000286.1:0-1623 GCA_049590735.1 Asticcacaulis sp.
CAGCATGCCTATGCAATTGGCAAGAGAACTGGGTCGCCGTATTGTTTCCGGTGGATTTGAAGTCGGCACCTTAATTGAAAACGAAGATGCCTTGGCGTCTCGTTATGAGGTTAGTCGCGTCGTTGTGCGCGAAGCCGTCAAGATTCTGGCTGGTAAAGGCCTGCTAGATGTCCGCCGTGGCACGGGCACGCGCGTTCGCCCGAGGGATCGGTGGATTTTGTTGGATGATGATGTGCTGGCCTGGCACCTCTCGGCGCCGCCCAGACCTGATTTTCTGGCCAAGTTGATGGAAATTCGCACCTCGGTTGAACCTAAGGCCGCCCGTTGGGCCGCCGAGCGCGCCACGGACGAAGACATTGCAGCCATTTCCGCCGCCTGCGATCGCATGGAGGCTGAAAAAGGTTCATCTGAAAACTTTATCATCGCCGATGCTTTATTCCATAAAGCGGTGTTGCGAGCGGCCAGAAACGAGTTTTTGTCAGCCATGGAAGGCGTCATCTATTCCGCCCTTTTGCTCAGTGTGCGCATCACCAACAAAGACCCACGTGAAAATGGCGCCTCTATACCCTTCCATCGTGACGTCAGTAATGCCATTGCAGCCCATGACGGTGACACGGCCGAAAGACTTACCGAAAAGCTGCTAAATGATGCGACGCGTCGCCTTAAATCAGGATTTAGCCACTAATTTTTGATGCGTTTAAAGAGAGATGCTTATGCGCCTTGATCTGTCTGTGGGGCCTGCGCACTTACAATTGGCGCCGGAAATAGGTGGCGGTATTGCGTCTTTGTCTGTTGCTGGCGTTCCCATCTTAAAGCCATGGAGCGGTCGTTTAGAAGATGGCCCTTTCGCTTTAGCCGCTAATATCTTAGTGCCTTTTTCCAATCGCGTGTCTGGCGGTGGCTTTGAATGGGCCGGCAAGACCTATGCTCTTCCGGCCAATACGTCTGAGCCACTGCCCATCCACGGTGATGCTTTTCAAAAGCCATGGACCTTACATAAGCGCCATGCCGACAGCCTGACACTCGTCCTCGCCAACGGTCAGATCGGCCCGTTTTATTACAGCGCTCAGGCCAAATACACCCTCAGCGAAACCAGCCTGTGCATGGCTCTGACAGTTGAAAATAACGGCGCACTGACCTTGCCCTTTGGTTGTGGTCTGCATCCACAGTTTCCACGTGACGATCAGACCCGCCTGGCCTTTACCGCCCAGCGTATTTGGGTCAATAACGCGCAACACCTGCCTAGCCATCTACTCGATCTAAATGAAGTTCCTGATTTGGATTTTAAAAACGGGCGCGCCCTACCCGACGACATGATCAATAATGCCTATGCCGGTTGGGATGGCGTAGCCCACATTCAGCAAGGGCCAGGCGCTGTGCGTGTAAAGCTTACGGGTTCAGACCTTTTTTCGACCGCTATGATCTTCTCACCAGGCGCAAAAGCCGATTTCGTCAGTTTTGAACCCGTGTCGCACCCGATTGATGCTTTTCACCTCAAAGGCTATCCGGGATTGGTGGCGCTGGCACCACACGCATGCCTAAGCGCCTCCATGACCTTGGAATGGTCAGCCCCTTAGCCTTACCAGTTGGTGAAAGAGCCATCCGGTTTGATCATTCTGGGCG
>JBAWDM010000287.1:0-6065 GCA_049590735.1 Asticcacaulis sp.
GGGATCAAAGGTATGCGAGCCCCACTGATCTTCGGGCCAGTAGAACCAGTCCTGCACCATGTTGTCGATGGGCACCTTCATGTCGCGATAGGTATCCAGAACCCCCAAAAGCTGATCCTGAGTTTCATAACGCTGACGCGATTGCCAAAAGCCATAGGCCCATTTGGGCATAAGCGGGGCAGCGCCCGTCAGATGCCGATAACCGCCAATCACACCGTCCATGCTGTCGGAAGCGATGAAATAATAGTTCAGACCCGTGCCCGCTTCGGAACTCAGTTGCAGGGAATGTTGATCAGCGTCAGATTGCGGGTTGTTATGGGTTACGGCAATCATGCCGCCGGAAGGCTTCCATTCCAGATGGAACTTAAGCGGCTTACCCTTAACGAAGCTCTGCTCAAAATTGTGATACCAGGGATTCCAGCCCTGACGCCAGACATCCATAATCTCTTTGCCATCAATGGTCAGCGCCGCATAGTCCGAAGAATACATCTGCATCTTATGCACGCCGGAAATGTCTGAAGTCATCGTGCCGTCCCAGACAACCTTAACCGCTTTGCCGGCGGTAGCCACTTTGCTGAGGGCCGCGTCCTTAGGCCAGTTCGCGTCCAGATCGGACATATATTATCGGTCTCAACCCGTGTCAAAACCCGCTTGCCGTCGACATAGTATTTCGCGGTCAGGCCCTGAGAGCCGTCTTCGGCTGTCAGCTTCAGATCACGGCTAAACAAGGCATACGGGGTCGGATTGCCCCAGCGGCTGATCGAGTTGTTATCCCACAGCACGCCGTAATTCTTATCGGACACCACGAAGGGCACGGCCACATCCATATTGTGCTGCGACAACAAAACGTCTTCGCCATTCATGTCCATCTGGGCATTCTGATGCTGCCCCAGACCATAAAAGCCTTCGGACGTGCCCGTATTGAACTGGGCATGGGTGGCCACATAGGATTTACCCTCGACCATGACGGGCTTAAGGCTGGCCAATTTTTCGTTTAAGACCGCCTCGCCCTTGGCATTATAAAAGGTAACGAGCCCCGTGCTGAGGCTGATCTTTGCCGAGGCCTTTGCCGCCTTCAGTGTCACGGAGTCTTGTCCGCCTTCGGTCGTAAACTGACCGGACGGCGTGGCGATGGTCATCAGGGACGGCATTTGCTGGCGCGCCGGATCATCGACCGCCAGAACATGAATGATCGAATCATTCATGACCTCAAGCCGGATTTCCTTGGCCGAGCCCGTATCCGGCTTGACCACAATCCCGGTAGCCGTTTTTTCAAAAGACCCTGCAAGGGCCGCACCGGCACTCATGAAGAGGGCCAAGGCCGAAACCGATGCCCATATTTTCGCTGTTTTCATCCCAAAACTTTCATTTTTATGTGTTCGCCTCACCCGGCTTTCAGGAGAGATGGCGAGTTGTTCCCGCCGTAGATACCGTTTTTATAAGTCTGCAAAACAAGTGGGCTTTGACCGAGGGCATTCGTCTGATCACATAGAATCAACAAGCCAATCCCGGCACAGGACGGCGCTACAAACCCCTCTTTGCAGCTGTTTTGAGCGTATATTATCAAGTCGCGGAAGAAAATTCCCGCCGCCGGGAAAAGGCACGGAAACGGCTAACGGCTTGGATTTGGGAGGATTGATGGCGTTTTTTGTCGTCAATCTCATAAATGCCTGTTCCCTGTTTTGACTGTTTCAACTTATTTTTACAAAGCTTTTTGCCTGCAAGCCGTCAGTCATATGTGCATAAGTCGTACAATATATGCTCGCCGGACGGCAAGATTCATTTTTCGAATTTGATTTCTTAATGTGAATTATTATGTGAACTTTCTCAGTCACTCAGCTATATAGCTGCCTTAACACGGATACTTAGTTAAGTGGGCAACTGATCTACTGTCATCATGCCCGCCATCGTAGAAAGCAGACTTCATGCGCTCCGAACTCGGTGCCAGCCTTGCCTACGGGCTTCTCGCCTCTCTTGGTCAATCCATCGTTACCGGTGAATTTGAAGCCTCAGGGTTTCCTACCGAAGCAGAACTATGTCTTCGCTTTGGCGCCAGCCGCACCGTTACACGCGAAGCCGTCAAAATGCTGTCTGCAAAAGGCCTGATCAGTTCGCGTCAACGTCAGGGCACACGTGTAGAACCGGTTGAAAACTGGAACCTTTTAGATCCGGATGTGCTGCGCTGGTTGATGGAGCGCCCCTATTCCAATAAAATCTTCCTTGAATTTACCCAGATGCGTCTGGCTATAGAGCCTACGGCTGCCGCTCTGGCGGCGGAATTGCAAAATAAGGCCGCCATTGGCGCTATCCGGCAAGGCTTTGCGGCCATGACCAAATATAGCGGGGGTATAAGCCCTGAAGATCAGGCCTTGGCCCTGCAGGCCGATATTGATTTTCACGTGGCCATATTAAAGGCTTCCGGCAATCCCTTCTTCTGGCGTCTGAAGCCACTGATCACCACGGCCCTGAACCTGTCGATCCAATTGACCAATAAAATAGCCGGACATACCGCCGATCTGGCGTCACATGAGGCAATTTTAGTCGCCATTGAAAACGGGGATATAAAGGCTGCGAAAAAAGCGTCAGAATCTATTTTGATGGAATCGCTCAAATTTATTGAGGCCGCAGACGCTCTGTAATTTATGCGTTATATATAAAATACCCTGCATATAGGTACTTGATTTTTCAATTCTGATGGTTGCCTCAGCGGTTAGAGGCCACTACACCTCAATCAGGTTGACTGTTTGCGTAACAAAGCGTTGCCTTCAATATCAAGGCGCGAATGGATAACAAGGCTTATACCTGGCGCTTTTGCGTCGTCAAAATTTAATGCCATATTTGAGGTCTGCACTTGTCACATAAACCGGTAAGAACAGCGGTCATTCCCGTAGCGGGACTTGGCACACGTGTCCTGCCGGGCACTAAGGTCGTGCCCAAGGAATTGCTGAATATCGTTGATCGTCCCATCTTATCCTATGTGGTCGAAGAAGCCCGCGCCGCCGGGATTGAGCATTTCGTCTTTGTCACCGGACGCGCCAAGGGGGCAATTGAAGATTATTTCGATCATCAGGTCGAGCTTGAGGCACAGCTTGAAGCGAAGGGTAAAACCGATATTCTGGACATGATGCTGGCGGAATTGCCAAAGCCCGGCGAGATGAGTTTTGTGCGGCAAATGCAGCCTTTGGGACTTGGCCATGCCGTCTGGTGTACACGTCATGTCGTAGGCAGCGAACCCTTCGCCGTTATCCTGCCGGACATGGTGATGGATGCCGGAGTTCCGGCAATGAAACAGGCCATCGAAGCTTATGATCAGGTCGGCGGCAATATTTTGATCGTTGAGCCTGTGCCACATGATCAAACCCATAAATATGGCGTGGTAGCTCTGGAAAATCAGAATGGCCGCCTCAATAAGATGACCGGCATGGTCGAAAAACCAGCCAAAGGCACCGCCCCGTCCAATCTGATCGTATCGGGCCGCTATATCCTTCAACCGGAAATTTTTGAGCTTCTCGCCTCACAGGAAAAAGGCGCCGGCAATGAGATTCAATTGACGGATTCCATGTTCCGCCTCATGGAAAGTCAAACCTTTCATGCCCTTGAATATGAAGGTATCACCTATGATTGCGGTGACAAAATAGGTCTTCTCCTGGCCAATGTCGCTCTGGCGCTCAAAAACCCTGAACTGGGCGATGCCGCGCGAAAGGCGCTTGCCCCTTTATTTAAATGAATAATACCTGAAACCTTTTGAATACTTACATATAGATGTGGCATAGCACCTGCTGCGTTATATGCATAAATCTATTGATCTGTTTTAATTCTCTGAGGAAATGACTTCATGTCCCTGCTACCTAAGGCCGCCATTGCAGAAAATACCTATGAATTTGAAACCGAAGCGCTGGTTAAGGCCACGGGCTTTCGTGAATATGATGCGCGTTGGGTGTTCGGCAAAGAAATCAATCTACTGGGCATACAGTCGCTGGGACTGGGGCTTGGCACCTATCTGTATGAGCGCGGCGTAACCCCAAAGCTGGTCACGGGTCATGACTTCCGGTCTTATTCGACCAATATCAAAAACGCTTTGATCCTCGGCCTGATGCAGGCGGGTATCGAAGTCATTGATATCGGACTTTGCTTGTCGCCCATCGCCTATTTTGCGCAGTTCGATCAGGATGCCGCCGGTGTGGCCATGGTCACAGCGTCACATAATGATAATGGCTGGACGGGCGTGAAAATGGGCTGTCAGGCGCCTTTGACCTTCGGGCCGGAAGAAATGGGCCGTCTCAAGGAAATCGTTCTGGGCGGATTGGGTGTGGAGCGTCCCGGCGGCAGCCTGAAGCAGGTTCAGGGCGTGCAAAAACGCTATATGGATGATATCTCCTCAAAGCTGAAACTGACGCGCAAACTAAAGGTCATCTGCGCCTGCGGCAATGGCACAGCCGGTGCGTTTGCCCCACAAACCCTGCGGGCCATGGGTGCGGAGGTCATTGAACTAGATACCAATCTCGACTCCACCTTCCCGAAATACAATCCCAACCCCGAAGATCATGAAATGCTGGTCGATATGGCCAAGGCCGTCAAAGAGCATAAGGCCGATCTGGCTCTGGGCTTTGATGGTGATGGCGACCGTTGCGGCGTGGTCGATAACGAGGGCAACGAAATTTTCGCCGACAAGATCGGCCTGATGCTGGCGCGCGATCTGTCGGAAATCTACAAGGACGCCACCTTTGTGGTCGATGTGAAATCGACCGGCCTTTATGCCACCGACGAAGTGCTGAAAAAGAACGGCGCTAAAACCGTGTACTGGAAAACCGGCCATTCCTACATCAAGCGCAAAACGGCTGAGCTTAAAGCCTTAGCGGGCTTCGAAAAATCCGGTCACTTCTTTTTGGCTGACCCGATCGGTCGCGGCTATGATGATGGTCTGGTGGCCGCGCAGGTTATTCTGGCCATGCTGGATCGCAACCCCACCAAGTCGTTGTCTGAGTTGAAAGACGCCCTGCCCATGGCCTATACGTCGCTGACCATGAGCCCGCATTGCGCCGATGAGGTCAAGTATCAGGTGCTGGAAGAGATCGTCAAAGAATATGAAGACCTCTTCAAAGCCGGTGGCGAAATTCTGGGCCGCAAGATCACAGAAGTCATTACGGTCAATGGTGCCCGCGTGCATCTTGATGACGGGTCGTGGGTTCTGGTGCGCGCCTCAAGTAACAAACCGGAACTGGTGGTCGTGGTGGAATCCATGCGCTCTCAGGACGATATGCGCGATCTGTTCCGTAAAGAAGTTAAGCCACGTCTGGCCGCCCACGCCGAGGTCGGCAGTTATAATCAGGAAATCTGAACATGACCAAGGTCATATACAAAGTCGTGCAACATGATGGCGGTTGGGCCTATACGGTTGATGGCACCTACTCTGAAACCTTCAACAGTCATGAGGCGGCTTTAAAAGCCGCCCGCAAGGCCGCGCGTGAACAAACCGCCCCCGGCAGCGATACGGGCATCTCATACGAAGATGCTGACGGTCACTGGCATGATGAACTGGCGCACGGTAAAGATCGTCCGGAAACCTCTGTCGAAGACTGATTACGCCTTCATTTAGCCCGCATTCCGGTCACGAGTCCACTTTTCAATTGGCATTTACCTGCTAGGGTAGATGCCAATCATAAGCGGCACGAGTCGTGACAGGGAAGATGCAATATGAAGACCTTGATCTGCCTTATCGGCGCAATGCTCGCCTCATCCGCCATGGCCACAGAGCCTGTGCGCCCGCCCATTACCGGCGTTTCACATATCGGCCTTTATGCCGCCGATGCCGATAAATCCGAACGGTTTTATACGCATGATCTGGGCGCCACTAAAGGCAGCGATCCGGAAAACGCCTATGGCGTGCGCTACTATTTCTCGCCGCAGCAATTCGTTGAAATCCTGCCCCTGCCCGCCGGAACGACAAAAAACCGGCTGGATCATATTGCCTTTGCTACTGCGGACGCAGAAGCCATGCGCACCTATCTGGCCAGCCATAAGATAGCCGTGCCTGCCGCCGTCCACAAAGGGGCTGACGGCAGTTT
>JBAWDM010000288.1:0-5481 GCA_049590735.1 Asticcacaulis sp.
GTGGTGTATCGTCCGCAAAACCTGAACGCGCTGAAGGGCGAAAAGCTGGGCGTCTATGTCTTTGGCAATGGGGGCTGTAGTGCGGACGGTACCAGTTCGCGCAATCACCTGCTGGAAATTGCCTCGCATGGCTATGTGGCGATTGCGCCGGGCATTGATCCGGCCATTCATGGACCGCCGCCGGAACCGTTCATTGGCAATGGGCAATTGTCCGCCGCCACCAAATCCAGCGACCTGACCGATGCGATTGACTGGGTGATCAAGAAAACAGCCGCCCCGACAGCCCCTTTTTCGGCAAGATAGACACGAATGAGATTGCGGCGTCCGGCTGGAGCTGCGGCGGCTTGCAGGCCCTGACGGTATCCGCTGATCCGCGCATCCGCACTGTGGTTGTGATGAACAGCGGCGTGTTCAATGACTCGTCGATGAAGATCACCGGCATTGATGTCGACAAATCGGCGCTAAAAAAACTGCATGGCTCCGCCCTGTATGTTCTGGGCGGGCCGGAGGACATTGCCTATAAAAACGGCACGGATGATTTCAGCCGCCTGTCGGGGCTTCCGGCGGCGCTGGTCAATATTCCGGTGGGGCATGGCGGCACCTACATGCAGCCGCATGGCGGGGTGGCGGCCGAGGTTGTCGTCAACTGGCTGGACTGGCAGCTAAAGGGGCGCGATTCCGCCGCTCAGAAATTTGTCGGCAAGTCGTGCGCCTATTGCGAGGATTCACGGCTTACGGTTGAGCGCAAAGATATTGAATAGAGCGCTGCCGCGCTTCGGTGACCGGCGATGCGGCCGGTTCAGGTTTAACTTTTTTATGGATTAAGGTCGTCATGAACACGCACACACGTCGTCAATCGCTCGCTATACTGGGAGCCGGAAGCCTGTCTTTGCTGACGGCCCGCGCTTTTGCTGCCACGGATTCCTCAGCGCCGCATGTGCCGGGCACTAATCCGATCATCACCAATGCCTTTACGGCGGATCCGGCGCCTTTGGTGCATGACGGACGGGTTTACCTCTATGTTGGCCACGACGAGGCGCATGGCGAGCAGTTGTTCAATATGACGGAGTGGCTGTGCTATTCTTCGGACGATATGAAGACATGGGTATCGCATGGCCCCATCATGAAGCCGACCGACTTCAAATGGGCGATCGCCGACTCATGGGCCTCCCAGGTGACCTATGCCAATGGCAAATTCTATCTGTATGCCGCGGTCGAGCATGACAAGTCAGATCAGGGCAAGGCCATAGGCGTGGCGGTCTCCGATAGCCCGACCGGCCCCTTTGTCGATGCGCGCGGCACTGCACTTATAAGTAATCATAAGACGACCCCAAACGGGCCGCATTCGTGGGACGATATCGATCCGACTATTTTTACCGATAAGGATGGAACAACCTGGATCGTCTGGGGCAATGGCAATTGCTATTATGCCAAGCTGAAGCCCAACATGATCGAACTGGACGGCGAAGTCGGCACATTTGATGTTCCCAACTATGTTGAGGGGCCCTGGCTGCATAAGCGCGGTGATCTCTATTATCTGACCTATGCGGCTATGGATGCAGAAAAACATGCCGAAAATATCGGCTATGCGACCTCTGAGTCCATTACCGGCCCATGGACCTATCGCGGGCTGATTACGGGCACAGCCGAGAACAGTTTCACGATCCATCCCGGCATTATCGAGTTCAAAAACCAGTGGTACTTATTTTACCACAAGGCGACCCTGACGATAAATGGCGAAGGCGGGGCCACGGGACGGCGCTGCGTGTGTCTGGACTATATGTACTATAATCCGGACGGCACGATACAGCCGGTGATCCAGACCGAAGCGGGCGTCAGTGTTCCGCCCAAAGCCACATAAAGCGCGCCCCGTTTTCGACAATTGAAAGATATTTGCTCATGAAATCCCTCTCCTTACTGGCTAGCTGCGGTGCAGCCGCGCTTGTTCTCGCTGTGTCGGCCTTATCTGTTCAGGCCCAGTCCGATCCTCTGGCGGCTACGGGTCAATGGAGCGCCTATACGGCAGGTCGCGCGCCGACACCGCCGATGGGCTGGAGTTCGTGGAATGCCTTTGGCACGGATGTGACCGAGGCGCGGGTGCTGGATTCGGCCAATACCATTGTCGAAAGCGGTCTGGCGGCCAAGGGCTATCGCTATATCAATATTGACGATGGCTGGTGGCTGAAACGCCGCCTGTCGGATGGCCGCATGCAGGTGCGCAGCGCGATCTTCCCGTCAGCAGCAGTGGGTGGCGCAGAGGAAACCAGCTTTAAGCCCTTTACGGATCGCATTCACAGCATGGGGCTAAAGGCCGGTATCTATTCCGATCTGGGCCGCAATTCCTGCTCTCAGGCTTATGGCGGGCCGGGCACCCCCAACCTGCCCGAAGGGACGGTCAAGGAACGCGAGGTTGGTCTTTATGGCCATATGCCGCAGGATATGAAGCTCTATTTCAGTGACTGGGGCTTTGATTTCATCAAGGTGGATGGCTGTGGCGTGCGGGCCTTTGCGCCGGATTCGCCTAAGGTCAAAAGCGGCGATTACCGCGCCCTTGGCCCGTTGATTGATTTCCAGTCGGTCAATCGCACCGATGTGGCTGAGATCAAGAAGCTGTATGGCGATATTAGCGAAGCGCTGAAGCAGTATAATCCGGATGGCGACTTTGTGTATTCCATCTGCGCGTGGGGATCGGCAGATGTGCGGGCCTGGGCCAAAAATGTCGGCAATCTGTCGCGCACAAGTGATGACCTGACGCCGACCTGGGGGCGTATGCTGACCAATTTCGACACGGCAGCGACGCGGGCGCTTTATGCGCATCCGGGCGCGTGGAATGATCCGGACATGTTGTTTGTCGGCCATGGCGATTTTGATGAGAACCATCTGACCGAAGCCAAGTCGCACTTTGCCATGTGGGCCATGATCAATGCGCCGCTTTTGATCGGCTATGATCTGCGCAAAGCCCCGCCATCATTGATGGATATTTTCGGCAATGCCGACATTATCGCCATTGATCAGGATCCGGCCGGCAATCAGGCGGTTCTGGCCTATGATACGGACGAAGTGCAGATTTTCGTTAAAACACTGGGTAACGATCCGGCGCATAAGGCCGTGGCGGTGTTCAATCGCGGCGATGTGGCGCGCGATGTCAATATCACAGCGGCGCAACTGAAATATGCGATGGACGGCGATATTCAGCTTAAGGATCTGTGGACCAAGGCCATGCTGCCAGCGTTCAAAGGCGAGGTGAAGCTGCATGTGGAGCCGCACCAGACGCTGATTTTCGATGCACACGGCACGCATGCTCTGGCGGACGGCACCTATCTGTCTGAAATACCGGGACGGGTTAATCCGGCAGTGGATGGCGTGGTCGTACCGCAGGCGGATCCGTTTGTTCACCGTATGGTCAGCCCGTGGGGCGGCACACACGGTCGTGGCGACCTGCCCATGTATGCCGGATGGGGCGGGGCGCAGGCGGATGTGACGCCCTATGGCCGCACGCTTCAGATTAACGGACAGGTCTTTGAGAACGGCATCGGTATTCTGGCCGGTTCACGCCTTGAGGTGCGCGTGGCGGGTGAACGGCGCTTTGAAGCCAGTGTCGGGGTGGATGATTCCACGCTCAATCTGTCACAGCCCGTGACCTTTTATGTCTATGGCGATGGCAAGCTTTTGGCGACCTCCAAACCCAAAACCTTCGGGCAGGCGGCGGAATCCCTAAGCGCGGATGTGCAGGGTGTGAAGATTCTGGAACTGGTGGCGCGTATCGGCGGCACGGACAGCCTGCAACCCTCAACCGTGACCTGGGGCAATGCGGCCTTGGTGCGGTAAAACTTTAACGGACTGGATAAATGCAGAATAAAATGAGAGCAATAGGGAGTTAAGTTCATGCGATACCTGATCACCGCCAGCCTGTGTGCGCTGGCCATTGCCATGCCGGTTGCAGGTAATGCCGCCGATCCGGTGCAGCTTACTGTGGACGCCAGCAAGCCCGGCACTATCATTGACCGGCATATTTTCGGTCAGTTCGCAGAACAGCTGGGGCATGGCATTTATGACGGCATCTGGGTCGGCATGGATTCAGCCATTCCCAATACGCGCGGTATTCGCAATGATGTGGTGGCGGCGTTGAAAGCCATTAAGGTGCCCAATGTACGCTGGCCCGGCGGCTGCTATGCCGACAGCTATCACTGGCGCGATGGTGTGGGGAAAACGCGTCAGACCCGCGTCAATACGGCCTGGGGCAATGTGGTTGATTCCAATGATTTCGGCACGGACGAATTTATGGACTTTGCCGATCAGGTCGGGGCAGAGGCCTATATTTCGCTCAATGTCGGTTCCGGTACTGTGGGTGAGGCACAGGACTGGATGGAATATATGACGGCCGACCAGCCGACCACACTGGCGAAGGAACGCGCCGCCAATGGTCATCCGGCCCCATATAAGGTGGCCATGATGGGGATCGGCAACGAAAGCTGGGATTGCGGTGGTCTGATGACGGCCGATCAGTATACGGCGGAATTGCGCAAATATGCCCGCTTTGTCGGCAGCTATAATCCCAAGGAACCGACTCTGAAAATCGCTGTGGGGCCGGGTACGGCTGACACAAGCTGGACCGAAGCGGTGATGAAGACCTGGAAGCAACGCCACGGCTGGTCGTTCGATATTCAGGGCTTATCGCTGCATTCCTATACGGTCTATGATGGCTGGCCGCCGCACATGCCGGCCACAGGCTTTGACGAAGCGGCCTATGCCCATGTGCTGAAGGAAACCCTGAAAATGGGGCCTTTTATCGACAAGCAGTCGGCGGTGATGGACCAGTATGATCCGGAAAAGAAAATTGCGCTTGTGGTCGATGAGTGGGGCGCATGGCTGGCGCCGACACCGGGTACCAATAAGGATTTCCTGATGCAGCAGAATTCGCAGCGCGATGCGGTTCTGGCGGCGTTGAATATCAATATCTTTGCCCGCCGCGCCGACCGTGTGCGCATGGCCAATATCGCGCAAATAATCAATGTGCTTCAGGCCATGATCCTGACGGACGGGCCGAAAATGGTGCTGACGCCCACCTATCATGTCTTTAAGATGTATGTGCCCTTCCAGAATGCGACCTTTGTGCCGGTCACCTATGACGCCGGTACCTATGTCAATGGCGACACGACCCTGCCGCGCCTTGACGCCATTGCCGCCAAGGGGGCGGACGGCAGGATATGGCTGTCCCTGACCAATCTGGATCCGAATGCGCCGCTTGAGGTCGATACCAGCGCGCTGGGCTTCAAGGCTGGTTCGGCCAGTGGCCAGACCCTGTCGGCCCCAAAGGTGGACAGCATCAACACCTTTGATAAGCCGGACGTTGTGACGCCCAAACCCATTAGCGGCAAGCTGAAAAACGGTGCCGTCGTCCTGACCCTGCCGCCCGCTTCGGTGACGGTGGTGTCGTTGGAGCCGTAAAAGGGGACAAAAAAACAGGCCGCGCCCTGTGGG
>JBAWDM010000289.1:0-7109 GCA_049590735.1 Asticcacaulis sp.
CTGGCTGTCGGCTATACGCTTGATGAACTCCAAAATGACATTACCAAGGCGACACCGGCCTCGTTTGAGCCGTCGATCGACTATGTGGTCACCAAGATACCGCGCTTTGCCTTTGAAAAATATCCGGGTTCAGAACCGATCCTGTCGACCTCGATGAAATCGGTCGGCGAAGTCATGGCCATTGGCCGCACCTTTGCCGAATCGATGCAAAAGGCCCTAAGGGGTCTGGAAACCGGCCTGTCTGGCTTTGATGAGATCGAGATTGACGGCGTGAAGGATGCCGACCCCTCCGCCGTGCGTGAGGCCGTTGTACGTCAGCTTGGCATTGCCACGCCTGACCGTATCCGCGTCATCGCGCAGGCCTTCCGCCACGGCTTGACCGTCGAAGAGATCAACGCTGCCTGTTCGTATGAGCCGTGGTTCCTGCGCCAGATTGAAACCCTCATCTCCGAAGAAGCCAAGATCAGCGCTCTGGGCCTGCCCAGGACCGCACAGGCCTTTCGGGCGCTTAAGGCCATGGGCTTTTCCGATAAGCGCCTGTCGCAACTGACCGGTGTGCCGGAAAAAGACGTGCGTAAGGCGCGTCAGGAGATCGGCGTGCGGCCGGTGTTTAAGCGCATCGACACCTGCGCGGCGGAATTTAAATCCAGCACGGCCTATATGTATTCGACCTATGAATCCGGCGCTCTGGGTCAGGTTCCGGAATGCGAATCCGAGCCGACCAACCGCAAGAAGGCCATTATCTTAGGCGGCGGCCCCAACCGTATCGGTCAGGGCATTGAGTTCGACTATTGCTGCTGTCATGCCGCCTTTGCCTTTAAAGATATCGGGGTTGAGGCCATCATGGTCAATTGCAACCCTGAAACCGTATCGACCGATTATGACACGTCTGATCGCCTTTACTTTGAGCCTCTGACCGCCGAAGACGTGCTGGAACTGATCCATGTCGAGATGTCAAAGGGTGAATTGTTAGGCGTCGTCGTGCAGTTTGGTGGCCAGACACCGCTCAAGCTGGCGCAGGCCCTTGAGGACGAAGGTATCCCCATTCTCGGCACCTCGCCGGACGCTATTGATCTGGCCGAAGACCGTGAGCGCTTCCAGCATCTGCTGCGTGACATTGACCTCATCCAGCCGGTCAATGCCATTGCCCGTACCTCTGAGGAGGCCTTTAAGGGCGCGCACGAGGTCGGCTATCCCATCGTTATCCGCCCCTCCTATGTGCTGGGGGGCCGCGCCATGGAAATCGTGCGCGACGATGAGCAACTGACCCGCTATGTTCGCGAAGCCGTTCAGGTATCCGGCGACAATCCCGTTCTGATCGACCAGTATCTCAGTAATGCCATTGAGGTCGATACGGATGCGCTGGCTGATGGCACGGATGTGTTTGTCGCCGGCATTATGGAACATATCGAAGAGGCTGGCGTCCATTCCGGTGACTCCGCCTGTTCGCTGCCGCCGTTTTCATTGAAGCCTGAGACGGTCAAAGAACTGGAAGTGCAGACCATTGCGCTGGCGCGTGCGCTTAAGGTGCGCGGCCTGATGAATGTCCAGTTCGCCATCGAAGACCCGTATAATAACCCGAAAATCTATGTGCTTGAGGTCAATCCGCGCGCCTCACGCACCGTGCCGTTTGTCGCCAAGACCCTGGGCCAGCCTCTGGCCGGGATCGCCGCTAAGATCATGGCCGGAAAGCCTCTGGCTGACTTTAATCTCAAGCCCCGCGATTACCGCCATGTCGCGGTCAAGGAAGCCGTCTTCCCGTTCGCCCGCTTTGCCAATGTCGACACCGTGCTGGGGCCTGAAATGCGCTCCACCGGCGAAGTCATGGGACTGGACTGGGTGCGTGACGGCGAAGAGATGATTGACGCCTTCTCACGCGCCTTTGCCAAGAGCCAGCAAGGCGCCGGTGTGCATCTGCCAACCGAAGGCAAGGTGTTTGTCTCGGTTAAGGACGGCGACAAAAGCATTGTCGTTGAGTCCATGCGCCAACTGGTTGAGATGGGCTTTAAGGTCATCGCCACCTCCGGCACGGCCGACTATCTGAAGGCGCAGGGCGTCGAGGTCGAATCGGTCAAAAAAGTGCTGGAAGGCCGTCCGAATATTCTGGACGCCATCAAGAACGGCGAGATCGCTCTCGTGTTTAACACCACCGAAGGCAAGCAGTCTCTGGCCGACTCCTTCTCAATTCGCCGCACGGCATTGATGATGAAAATACCTTATTATACAACAGCCTCTGGGGCTGTGGCGGCGACCCGCGCCATCAAGAGCGGTCGTGGCGACATGCTGGATGTCCGCTCCATTCAGGAATATGCGTAAATAAGCGGCGGGACACAGAACCATCTGTGTTCCGCCGTTTTAACGTAACGGGCTTGTGACACGGCGCAAAATCGCTATGCTTGCGCCGCACAAAACGGCATTTTCTTCGCTCAAAAAGTACATACAGATCATGACCCTGCCCAACTGGCTACGTCCCGGCCAGCTTTATGCGACCTTAAGCACAGCCACTACCAAACTGCCGCAACCGGCGCGTAACGGCGTGTTTCTGGGGCTCTGCCTGATCTTGCCTGTCCTGCTTTTTGCCGCTTTTTTTGATCTGAATGTTGTCAATCCGACCCGCATTGGCTGGTTGATGCAGCATGATTGGGGTCAGCATGTTCTGGGCTGGAATGCCTGGCGTCATATGCCCTGGTCGTCTGGCAATCATGAAGATTTGCTGGCCAATCCCACGGGCTTAAGCGTCATCTATACCGATTCCAACCCGCTTTTTGCCTTCTTTTTCAAGCCTTTTCGAGATTTTCTGCCAGCCAATTTCCAATATATCGGCCTATGGTTTTTGTTCTGCATCGTCCTGCATTTCACCTTTGCCTATAAGCTGATCCGGCCGCACGCCCCCAATCGTTGGGCGGCTTTGGGGGGCGCGATCGCCCTGTCGGCCCTGCCGATGCTCTATTACCGCATGCGCCATGACACACTGGTGGCGCAGTGGCTGATCCTGTGGGCCCTGCATCTGTTTATCAATATCCCCGACGACACCTTATCGGCGCCTGAGCGTAAAGGCTCCGTGGCCTATATGCGGGACTGGTTTAAGACCGGACAAAAGATGCTGGGCTATGCGGCGCTTTTGGGGCTGTGCGGTCTGATCCATCCCTATATCCTGTTCATGGTGGCGGCCATCTGGGGCGGCGATGTGCTGAAACGCTTCTGGCCGGCGCTTCGGGCGCTTAATCTGCCCGTTTTGCTCGACACAGGTGTGCGCGCGGCATTTGTCTTTATCTGGCCGGTTATCACGCTGGGCCTGAGCGGCACCTACGCACAGGGTCAGGCCGCCGGTGCAGGCGGCTATGGCTATTACAGTTTTCCGCTGGATGGCTGGATCAATCCGGTTGTTCCGGAATTTTCGGCTATCCTCAAGGCCTGGCCCCTCAGTGCCGGACAGGCCTTTGAAGGCTATCAATATCTGGGTTTTGGCCTGATTATTTTGGTGGTAACGGCAGTTGTGGCCTATCTCACCACCTCAGAGGCCAGACAGGCGCGCCCGTTCCTCAGCAGCCTGAAACCGCTTATCCTGCCCTTTATTGTGTTGCTGCTGATTGCCCTGTCCAATCATGCGCAGGTCTATGGCTATACGATCTGGAAGTTCCAGCTACCCGATTTTCTGCGTGGTCCGGCGGCCATATTACGCGCTTCGGGGCGGTTGACATGGCCCATGACCTATCTGTTGATTATTGCCGCTCTGGTGGTGCTGTTCAAAAGCCGCCCGCGTCTCATTGCGGTTATGCTGCCGCTTATTCTGGTGATTCAGGCCTATGATATTCACGGCCTGTCCGTTGCCATGCGCAAGGCGACGTCTCTGTCCGCCAGCAACCAGATCTATTACACAACCCCTAGTCCCGCGTGGGATGCCCTGATCAGGGACTCCAAAGGCATCGACTTCTATCCGGCCAATGTGCACCTGAACGAAAAGCTGTTTTACGAACTGACATGGCGCGCCACCTCGGCGGCCAAGCCGGTCAATACCATGTATGCCGCGCGCGTGAATCTGATACAGCTGGCCCATCAGGAAGCCGGCATGGATGCCTTCAAGCGCGGCATTACCAATCCGGATCGCCTGTTTGTTTTCCTGAAGCAATGCGATGTACCGTCTGTCCTCTGGCCTAAGCTGCGCATGCTGGATGGCGTATGGATTATCCCGCCTGCCGGGACGCCGGATATGGGCCTGCCCCGGCCGGAATGGTCACCCTTACGCAGCGAAGTACGGTTTGGCTGGCTGGATCAGGGCACCTGCCTGCTGGATGAAAACTGGTCGCCGCCGGATAATGACGGGGTGTGGAGCGAAGGCCCGACCGCTAATCTGCGCATCCCCATCAAATATGTGGAATTTGATACACCACGCCCGAAAAAACTCGATCTGCGCATCAAGGCCAGAAGCCGCGAACCCGTGCAGGTTACCGTGGTTGTCAACGACATCAAGGTGTCGGAAATCAGCCTGAACCGCAGTACGTCCCTGAATACCATCCACCTGCCAAGATCGGCGCTGCGTGGCGACAGCCTGAAGATTCGTTTCTTCGTCGAACAGCCCGATGCCCCAAAGGCACCGCCCATTGTGGGGGCGAAGATTCGTCGCAATACAGGTGTGGAGGCGGCACAACCCGAGCCCATACCTGCAACCTATCTGGGTATAAAGCTGATTGATATCAAGCTTTTGGATCCAAAAGCGGAAGCGGATAAGGCCAAACTAAAAGGCTGAGCATGCCTTGTAATCCGCCCGTCTTTGACCACATATGCGAAAGCGCTTTGAATTTTGGGCGAATTCTCTTATAAGAGCCACCGGCTTCGTTTTGTGCGCTGCACGTCACGCAGGGACAAACAGTCCATCACCGCCTCATTATTACGCTGACCGGTTGTAGTCACCCTCAACCGACGTCAGCTTTTTTGTCATTCCTCAGGGTGCATAAAGATTTTAATCGACATGGAAAAGGTGCCGATGACCGCCGCGGGCTATCAGGTTCTCGACGATGAATTGAAACGCTTAAAGTCGATTGAGCGCCCCAGTGTGATCGCCGCTATTAGCGAAGCGCGCGAGCATGGCGATCTGTCGGAAAATGCCGAATATCATGCCGCCAAGGAGCGTCAGGGCTGGGTCGAAGGCCAGATTGCCGATATTGAAGACCGCATCAGCCGCGCTCAGGTGATCGACGTCTCCAAATTGTCCGGCCATCAGGTCAAGTTCGGCGCCACCGTCACCGTCATTGACGAAGACACCGAAGAAGAAGGCCGCTATCAGGTGGTAGGCGAGCACGAAGCCGATGTGCGCATGGGCAAGATTTCCCTGACCTCTCCCCTGTCGCGCGCCATGATCGGCAAGGAGGTCGGCGATGTTGTTGAGGTGCAAACCCCCGGCGGCGTGAAGGCCTATGAAATCCTGAAAGTGGAATGGATCTGATACGGTCATGCCGCCGCCCCTAACCATTTGGGCCGTGTCGGACGGACGTGTAGGCATCGAAAATCAGGCCCTGGGTCTGGCAGAGGCGGTCGGGCGATTGGTGCCCGCCGCCCTTTTCGTTAAGCATCTGCGCTATGCCGACCTGTATGATCGTTTGCCAAGTCGTCTGAAACTGTGGCCGGATGCCATGCTGCGCGCCGACAGCGATAAGATAACCGCACCATGGCCGGATATCTGGATCGGCGCCGGACGCGCCAGCATGCCACACGCCTTGAGTATGAAAAAACGCAGTGGCGGCAAAACCTTTGTCGTGCAGCTTCAGGATCCGCGTCACAATCTTCGTGCCTTCGATCTGGTGATCGCGCCCGAACATGATCATGTGCGCGGCGACAATGTGTTGCAACTGATTGGATCAACCAACCGCATTACGCCCCAAAGCCTGAAAGAGGCCTATGCGCCGTGGCAGGCACATTTTGATGCCCTGCCGCACCCACAGGTCGCCGTTTTGGTGGGCGGGCGCTCTAAGGCCTATGATCTGGATGAAAAACGCGCCGCCATACTGGCCAATGAAATTCACAGCGCCGTCAGTCAGTCGGGCGGGTCTTCGCTGTTGACCGTATCGCGCCGTACGCCCGATGCTGCCCGTAAAATTCTGCAAAAGGCCTTGTCTGATCTGCCCGGGCTAATTTTTGACGGCACGGGCGACAATCCCTATTTCGCCATTCTGCATGCCGCCGATCATTTTCTGGTCACCGAAGACTCGGTCAACATGGCCACCGAAGCCGCTTGTACTGGCAAGCCGGTGCAAATCCTCAGCCTCGAGCGCCGTTCGCTGGCTACGGGTGAAAAGTTCGAGGATTTCCATGAAACCCTCAGGGCGCGGGGCATTTCGCACCCGTTTAACGGCCATCTGGCGGGTCAGCCCTATCCGCCGCTTAATGAAACCGAGCGCGCCGCGAAGCACTTGCTGGCCGCCTTTCAGGCCTGGCGAACATAAAAAAGCGAGACCCGTTTCGGAGCCCCGCTATAAAAACCTGCGTATAAGTTTTTTAAATTCGCACGTTAAGCGCGCCAAATCTTAAACACGTCTGCCTTTGAGCATACGGCCCAGAGCGATCAGGATACAGGCACCGATGACACCGGCCACCAGATAACCAATCACGCCACCGAACGAAATGCCGATCATCGAAAACAGGAAGTTGGCGACAACAGAGCCGATAATACCCAGAATGATATTCATCAAAAGACCCTGGTTAGACTTCATCAACTTCTCAGCGATCCAGCCAGCCAAAGCACCGACGATAATGGCCAGAAGCCAGCCAATTTGGTGTTCTTGCATGGTTTTACCCTCCTCAGAAATGGTCCGCCATAGGTGCGGTAGGGTCAGCATACGACTTCACAAAATGTTTCGAGATATGTTTGACGACTTAAGATGTAAGGTTTTAGAAAAGAAACGCATCTGGCTCACGCTAAAATCTTCCGCGTGCCGGATTTTATGATGACATTCGCGGGCGGGCTTCCTATTTATGGGGCCCGTTCATTGTTTCGATTCCGTCAGGTATATTATGTCTTCTGTCCAAACTGCTCCCCGGCCTCTCCGTTGCGCCATTATCGGCACCGGCCCGGCCGGCTGGACGGCAGCTATCTATGCGGCACGGGGCCTGTT
>JBAWDM010000290.1:0-1625 GCA_049590735.1 Asticcacaulis sp.
CAGCAAATAGAGATTAAGCTTTTTTAGTAAGAGGTTACGCGCCAACAGGCGCGGCGGCCAGTCGCCCTTGCCAAAAGGCAATTTTTAGTAAGAGGTTACGCGCCAACGGGCGCGGCGGGCAGTCGCCCTTGCCAAAAGGCAATAGCCTTTTGGAGGGGGTTCATTGTAAACCTTGCTTAGTTAAAAGGTGGAGCACATGCAATGAACAACAGCAGACGCGGGGTTTTGGCCGCAGGGCTGGCCCTGATCATAACCGCCTGTACGAAAAAAGTGCCGGATAAACCTGCTGTCAAACCTGCAGCCAAAAAAGAGCCCACCACGAAGCCACCTGAACCCGACACCATCAAACTGGCCTTAGTTACCAGCAAGGGCGAGATCGTGCTTGAGCTTGAGGCCAAAAAAGCCCCCATCACCACGGCTAATTTCCTGCATTATGCCGACACGCACAAATTCGATGGCGCAACCATCTGGCGGGCGCTTAAGGTGGACAACACCAGAGGCTTCATTCAGGGCGCGGCGCTTAATCCGCCGTATCCGCCCATTGCCCATGAGCCGACCACCCAAACCGGATTGTCGCACACAGATGGCGTTATTTCTATGCCGCGCTATGGGCTTGGCACCGCCGCATCGGACTTTACCATTTCAGTTGGCGACATGACCTATCTGGATGCCGGCGGCACCGGCTCCGAAGACAAGCAGGGCTATGCTGCTTTTGGTCATGTCATCAAAGGCATGGATGTCGTCCACGCCATATTGAATGGCCGGATTGACAAAAAACGCCACGAAGACGGCTTAGAAGGCCAGATGCTGGCCGAACCTGTCGTCATTCTGTCAGCACACAGAATCGATTAGGCCTCTGTGCGTACCCGTGTCATTTGCGCCATAGCCAGACGTGCCAGATCACTGAGATGGTGTTCGGTAAAAATCTCCTGCGCCGCCTCTAAGGCATAGGCCGCCTCTGTGGCTTCCATCACAAAGCCGGTCAGATCACCACGCGCAATATAAAGCCGCGCCAGATGGGTTTGCAAAATAGCCCAGGCGACCGGATCAGTCGCAGGTTTCGTCGTGCGCAATTCGGCTTTGAAAACCGCTTCGGCCTTATCCAGCGCCTTAAGATCAGTCTGGCTTTCGGCATGCGCCACCAGACAGGCGGCGCGATTGTGCCTGAGCTGGCTGGCCAGAACCAACCCGGCCTGTAAGGGGCGTTTCAGCGCCAGATCATAGACCTGAAGGGCTTTTTCATGCAGTTCCGGATTGGCTGTCAGCTCAGACAGGGCCTGAAGTCCAAGTGCAAGTGCCTGTTTGTGGGCCACCCAGTCCAGAGGTGAATGCTCATAATCCAGGGTTTCGTCCTCGCGGCTCAGCATGGCAATGCCGGTACTCAGGCTCGCCGTATTGGCTTCAATTTGCCCTTTCCAGATATGGGCCATGGCCAGCCGCAGTTCGACCCGACCATAGGTAACAGGCTCATAGGCCGAGTCCAGCCTGAGCAAAAGGGCCTGAAAATCTGTAATGACGGCATCCATCAAAGAGCTGTCGCCGCGATCAAGACCGACCTGCATCAACATATCCGCGCGTTCAAAGCGAGCCTGAGCGGCTTCAATCTTATCGGCAGCCGCATGGGT
>JBAWDM010000291.1:0-5946 GCA_049590735.1 Asticcacaulis sp.
CTCTTTCCATGTAACATGTGAGACGTTTTGCAGGGCTTGGCCCGAAAAACGTCTCTCGATAGTGGAACTCGGGAGACAGTACACTGAGGCCGTAAGGCCGAAGGACTTTCTCCCGAATGAACTAAAAGTCCATACCACCCATACCGCCCATGCCGCCGCCCATACCACCGGCGCCGCCCATAGCCTGAGGTGCGTCCTTCTTAGGCGCTTCAGCTACGGCTGCTTCGGTGGTGATCAGGATGCCAGCGACCGAAGCGGCGTCTTGCAGAGCCGTGCGGACAACCTTGGCCGGATCGATGACGCCATCGGCAACCAGATCGACATATTGCTCAGTTTGCGCATTGAAGCCGAACGTGGCTGAGTCATTGGCCAGAATGGCATTGACAACCACGGAGCCTTCAACGCCTGAGTTTTCAGCGATCTGACGCAGAGGCGCCTGAATGGCGCGGCGAACAATGTTGATGCCGGCGGTTTGGTCAGCATTAGCCCCTTCGAGGCCCTTAAGTGCCAGAGAGGCCTTCAGCAGAGCCGTGCCGCCGCCCGGTACGATGCCTTCTTCGACGGCAGCGCGCGTAGCGTTCAGGGCATCGTCAACGCGATCCTTCTTTTCTTTCACTTCCACTTCGGTCGAGCCACCCACGCGGATCACGGCAACGCCGCCGGCCAGCTTGGCCAGACGCTCTTGCAGTTTTTCCTTGTCGTAGTCAGACGTGGTTTCTTCGATCTGTTTCTTGATCTGGCTGATGCGGGCTTCGATGTCGGACTTTTCACCAACGCCATCAACGATGGTGGTGGTTTCCTTGGTGATGGTAACCTTTTTGGCGCGACCGAGCTGGTCGAGGGCCACGGTTTCCAACTTGATGCCGAGGTCCTCAGAAATCACTTCGGCCTTGGTCAGGACGGCGATGTCTTCGAGCATAGCCTTGCGGCGATCGCCAAAGCCAGGCGCCTTAACGGCAGCGACGCGCAGACCGCCACGCAGGCGGTTGACAACGAGGGTCGCCAGGGCTTCGCCTTCAACGTCTTCGGCGATGATCAGCAGGGGACGACCTGATTGCACCACGGCTTCTAAGATCGGCAGCATGGGTTGCAGGCTGGAGATCTTCTTGTCGAATACGAGGATGTAAGGGTCTTCGAGGACGACTTCCATCTTGTCTGGATTGGTGATGAAGTAGGGCGACAGGTAGCCGCGGTCGAATTGCATGCCTTCGACGACATCCAGCTCGGTTTCGGCGGTCTTGGCTTCTTCGACGGTGATGACGCCTTCATTGCCGACCTTTTCCATAGCCTTGGCAATCATTTCACCGACTTCGACGTCGCCATTCGCCGAGATGGTGCCGACCTGCGCGATTTCCGCATTGGTCGTGACCTTCTTGGAGGAGGCTTTGATCTGGTCGACCACGATGGTGACGGCCTTATCGATGCCGCGCTTCAGGTCCATCGGGTTCATACCGGCAGCAACCGACTTCATGCCTTCCTGGACGATGGCTTGCGCCAGAACCGTAGCGGTCGTGGTGCCGTCACCGGCCTTGTCATTGGTCTTGGAGGCGACTTCGCGGATCATTTGCGCGCCCATATTTTCGAACTTATCTTCCAGTTCGATTTCCTTGGCAACGGAAACGCCGTCCTTAGTGGAGCGGGGGGCGCCGAAGGATTTGTCGAGCACAACATTGCGACCCTTGGGGCCCAGTGTCACCTTGACGGCATTGGCGAGAATGTTCACGCCGCGCAGCATTTTTTCGCGCGCTTCGGAACCGAACAGAACTTGTTTGGCAGCCATGATAATGGTTTCCTAGTAGTTGAATGGATTGTTAGAAAAGGCGGGTTTAGACGTGATTACTTCGTCAGAACGCCCAAAACATCGGATTCTTTCAGGATCAACAGGTCTTCGCCGTCGATCTTGACTTCCGTGCCGCCCCACTTGCCGAACAGGATGCGGTCGCCGGCCTTGACGTCCAGGGCGACTTGCTCACCCTTGTCATTGCGGTTGCCGGGGCCGACTGAGACGACTTCGCCTTCCTGCGGCTTTTCCTTGGCGGTGTCAGGGATAATGATGCCACCCTTGGTCTTGGCTTCTTCTTCGACTCTCTTGACCAGAACGCGGTCGCCTAACGGGCGAAAGCTCATGGGATGTCTCCATATTTCTAATTGATAAAGGCTTGTTAGCACTCACACCCAGTGAGTGCTAAGGCGGCCTTGAAGTAGTGCCACCGACGTCAGGAGTCAAGGGGCGCGGGTGTAAATTGAGGGCACACTAAAAATTTACAGCCTGCCCTCAAATGGGCACTGTTTCGTCACTATATTGGGTGTAAGCTAGAATTACCCCCTCTTTAGGTAAGGAAAATCGTCATGATGTCATCCAAGGCCAAGGCCAGCGCTGAAAAAATCAAATCCCTGAGCGAAGATGAGGCCGAGTCGCTAGCCGACATGATCCGTCATGAGGTTGAACACGCCACACATGTTTTGTCAGAGCGTGCCAAGGAGGCCGAAGCTAAGCTGCGGGCCTTTGCCGATCATGCCGGTGATGATGCTGTGCGCCTCGGTAAGGATGCCCGTGCCAAAATCGAAGACAATCCTCTGCCCGCAGTCGCCATTGCCCTGGGCGTTGGCTTTGTGGTGGGGGCGATGATCGCCAGCCGCAAATAGGTTTATCTTGCCGGATCAGGCATCTCCACATCCGCGACGATGGGGAAATGATCCGATATAACCTGCCCACTGACGCTATCGGTCAGCACGCCAAAGCGACGGACGCTCAGACGGTGATCAACGAAGATATGATCAATGGCTTCGCCATCGGTTTTGGCGATGTCGAAATCATTGAATGTGCCTTGCGGGCCGAAATCTATCGCAGCGCCCACACGGGCGTCTTTCAGGTTCAGGCCATTTTCGCCGGTTAAGATCTTATAGGGCGCGCTATCCGTGCCTGTGTTGAAATCACCCATAATGATGACAATCGCTTTGGGGTAGCGTGCAATGGCGGTCAGTTGATGGGCGCAGTTTTCGCGCGCCATTTCGCCGACATTATCAAAATGTGTGTTGCGGACATCCACTATTTGACCCGTTTTCCGGTCGCGCAAAATCAGCCGCGTAATGGTGCGCGGATAGGCGGCATCGGCATCCTTACCCGGCACATCGGGCGTTTTTGAGCACCATTGCGTCTCCGCCTTCAGTTTTTCAAAACGGTCGTGACGGTAAAAAAGCGTGGTGCTTTCACCGCGCTTGCCGTCATCGCGGCCGATCCCATAGTGATCATAGCCATCAAGCCGTGAGGCGAGGTCGTCCACGGCTTCGGGGGCGGCCTCCTGCACGCCAAAAATATCAGGGTCTGTAAACGCAATCTGATGCGCCATAGGGTCGCGGCGCTCGGCCCAGCGCGGACTGTCACTCGCCACATCCACCCGGACATTATAGCTCATGATGCGCAAGGTGGGTTCGGCCATAACAGATTTGACCTGAGCCGTGCCAGCTATCATCAGGACGGCAGCGCATAAGGCGGTAATCGGTTTCATGACGTTGTCCCTGTGTCTTTTTGTTATAACGTCATGGTCGGCCATCTTGGGTCTGTATGCAACTGAAACTTACGTCAGTGTGATCACAGCCCCAACCCTCGTACTAGATGGCATAGCTATTACTTCAACAGCGTTGGCCCTAAAAGCAGGCACTGGTCTGAAAGCGTTATTAACAATAGGTTGTTTTAGCGCCGGCACACAGATTGCAACGCCAACCGGCCTCAGGAAGATCGAAGATATCAAGGTTGGCGATCTGGTTCTGTCCTATGACGAAGAGACGGCTCAGATTGTTGCCAAGCCGGTCACTGAACTGATCCGCAATGCTCCGCAGGTGACCTATGAGGTAAAGGTCAAATCAGTAGGCGGCATGATCGATACCGTGCGCGCCACAGCCGAGCATCCATGGCTGATGGCATCGCATCAATGGGCAGGTACGGATGAGCTTCATGTCAGTGATCGTGTCGAAAGTGCCACCGGCGAAGATTTAACCGTCATCTTGATCAAGGTCACGGGCAAGGTCGAGCCGATTTACAACTTCACTGTTGCGGATACCCACACCTATCTCGTTGGCAAAAACCATGCAATCGTGCATAATAGTTGCGCTAAACTTGGACAGAGGGCACTTGAGCACATTGTCGAACGTCATTGGTTTACGAGCGGCGCACAAGGCGCTGGCAAATTCGCACAAGGTACTTCTGCGCGGAATTTAAAAGCTATGATTGGAGAGGCATCTCTAAATGGGACAGCTAGAAATAGTGGGGGAAGAATTGTTATTGAAGCAAATCTTGGTCGAGTAATTGGCGCTAACATTAACGGAGCAGCTTCTTCTAGCTTGAGAGTAGTAACCGATACATCTGGCAATGTAATAACAGCGTTCCCTTTCTGATTATGATTCATTTAGCATATAACCTTGACGCATCGTGGAACCGGCACCCCATAAGCTGGAGGGACGTTAGTGAGACTACGCTTCGGTACGATGCCTTTATGGGGGATCAGATATTTACTATCGACCATGCAAATTTCAGCGCTCTGTGGGGGTGGGTTCCCATAATAGATTTTGCTGTCACCATGGCGGAAATCGCTCATAAACTAAAAGCGGGGTCTTCTGAAGAATCTTTCTTGTTTACGGAATCTGAGGCAGAACTAAAATTCGTGAGGATTGAAGCAACACTCACTATATCGGCAACCTATGTAACAGCTAAAGCTGGCTTATTAATGGATGAGTTCGTTATAGCGACGGAGTTTTATAAAACGAAGGTTCTCGAGGAGGCCGCCTCTATCCACCCAGATCTTATGCAAAATGCTGTATTCATTAATCTTATGGAACCTGTTAAATTCTAAGTTAATGTATAACGATTACGGTGACATGGCATCAATTGCAAAAAATCATACGTACTGAACGGCAGATACGGATGAGCTTCATGCCAGTGATCGCATCGAAAGCGCCACCGGCGAAGACCTGACTGTCATCTCCGTCAGGGCCACGGGCAAGGTCGAGCCTATCTACAACTTCACCGTTGCCGATACCCACACCTATCTCGTTGGCAAAAACCATGCCGTCGTGCATAATTCTTGTGCGGAAATCGTATTCAAGACTGGGCACTATGCATCTCGTCTTATAAAAAATGGTCTCAATGTTGGAAGAGTGGAGGCAGCGGTTGGCCGCGAAGTTGCTGCAATGTCTAACAATATGGTAAAGAATGGGGATGTCTGGGGTAGAATTACTGTAGACGGTGTAAAATTAGGTTATAGAGCATTATTGAGAGAAGATGGTAAAGTTACGGTTGGAACAATTCATGCAATTTGGTAAATTATGGACAGGCTTAATCAAGAAGAAATAGGCGTAATATCTAAAATCGTAAATAATTTACCGCTAAGCGAAAAGCAGAAAATTATCGATGATATTAATAATTCTAAGATTATTATAGAAAATGAAGATCGTTCTATAATAAAATTTCAAATTTTGAATTATATTCGACCCAGTTCCGGGCAAGTACCTTACGATGTTGAGGGACAAGTTTTTGATTCTGATGGAGCTAAATTAAGCGTAATTTTATATGTAGACAGCAATTTTCGTATTTTGGAATTTGAATTAGTAAAATACGACGACGGCCCAGTAATTAACCCAGTATGGGAAACTTTTTGCATAATTAAGTAATAGTCAATGGCATGAACCAGATGACGCAGGCCGGCAGTTCCGTACCTACCTATGACCTACGTGGTAATATGACTTCGGACGGGGCGGTGACCTATGGCTATAATGCCAACAACCTGCTGACCTCGGTGTCGGCACCGCATGCTGCCACGCTTGTCTATGACGCTGAGAACCGTCTGCAAAGCTATACGGCGGCAGGTACAACAACCAAGTTCCTCTATGACGGGGTTGACCTGATTGCGGAATATAGCTCCACCGGCATATTGCAACGCCGCTATGTAC
>JBAWDM010000292.1:0-6045 GCA_049590735.1 Asticcacaulis sp.
AGCGCTTTCCGAAAAGTGTGACGCACTTTTCGGATCAAAAAGCGCGCAAATATGTAAAGGGACAAAAATGACTACCATTCAAGTTGCCAATCTCGGTTATCCGCGTATTGGCCAAAAGCGCGAGTTAAAAGCTGCGTTAGAATCCTATTGGTCGGGCACGTCCGATCAAGCCGACCTGCTGGACAAGGCCGCAACTTTGCGGGCGCAAAACTGGCTGCGGCAAAAAGAGCTGGGCGTTGACGTGCTGCCGTCGAATGATTTTTCGCACTATGATCACCTGCTCGATACGGCCTTTATTGTGGGCGCTATTCCGGCTGTCTATAAGGGCGAGGGTGCGGCTGATCTCGACACCTATTTCCGCATGGCGCGTGGTTCGGGCAGCGAGCGTGAGGCCTGCGGGCATGACCACGGCGCAGGCGTTTCAGCGCTGGAAATGACCAAGTGGTTCAACACCAATTATCATGTGCTGATCAGTGAGCTAAAGCCCGCACAAACCTTTCAACTGACGTACAATAAACCTCTGAATGATTATAATGAGGCTAAGGCCTTGGGTCATCAGACGCGCCCTGTCCTGATCGGGCCGGTGACGTTTTTAAACCTGTCCAAACCGGCCATTGGCGGCTTTAACACCTTAAGCCTGTTGCCACGTTTGTTGCCTGTTTATGCCGACATATTGCGCAGCTTGCGTGAGGCAGGCGCGGATTGGGTGCAGATGGATGAACCGGTTCTGGCTCTGGCGCCCAATGGCCGGATTGCTCTGGCGCTTAATGAGGCCTATGCCTATCTGGCGCGCGAAGTGCCCGATATTCGTCTTATGCTGACCAGCTATTTTGAGGTGCATACGGACAATATTGAGCTGGCCTTTTCCCTGCCCGTGGCTGGTGTCCATGTCGATCTGACCGCCGCCCCTGAGGTTTTGCCGCTCTTGCCGGAACTGTCTAAAGGCAAGGCCGTGTCGCTTGGGGTTATCGATGGCCGCAATATCTGGAAGGCTGATCTGAACGCGATCCTGGATCGTTTGGAGCCGGTTGTGTCGCAACTGGATGCGGTGTTTTTGGCACCGTCCTGTTCGCTTCTGCATGTGCCGATTGATCTGGAGGCGGAACAGGCTTTGGACGCCGACCTCAAATCATGGCTGGCCTTTGCTGCGCAAAAATTGCAAGAATTGAGCGTGCTGAAAACGGCACTGACGCAAGGCCGCGACAGTGTCAAAGAGGCGTTAAAAGACAATGCGACTGCCCATAAATCGCGTCGGGAATCGGGGCGTATTCACAATTTCGCCGTGGCGCAGCGCGTGGCGAACCTGACGGCACCCATGTCTGAGCGCCAAAGCCCGTTTGCCGAGCGAATCCTCAGGCAGCGAAGGCGCCTGAACCTGCCGCTTTATCCCACCACGACCATTGGTTCCTTCCCGCAAACGGCTGAGGTGCGGGCGGCGAGGCGTCAACATGCCAAGGGTGAGTTGAATGATGTGGCTTATGATCGTTTTCTGAAGACCGAGACGCAAAAAGCTATCCGTTGGCAGGAGGAGATCGGGCTGGATGTATTGGTTCACGGCGAATTTGAGCGCAATGACATGGTGCAGTATTTCGCCGAACAGCTTGAAGGCTATGCCTTTACCCAGTCCGGTTGGGTGCAGTCCTATGGTTCACGCTATGTGCGACCGCCGGTGATTTTCGGAGATGTATCACGCCCGAAGCCGATGACCGTAAGCTGGGCCGTCTATGCGCAATCTTTGACCGATAAGGTCGTGAAGGGCATGTTGACCGGCCCCGTCACCATGCTGCAATGGGCCTTTGTGCGCGATGACCTGCCGCGTTCTGAGGTGTGCCGTCAGATTGCTTTGGCCATTCGCGATGAGGTGCTGGATCTTGAGGCTGCCGGTATCAAGATCATCCAGATTGACGAAGCGGCCTTCCGCGAAGGCCTGCCGATTGATCCGGCCAAACGGGACGCCTATCTCGACTGGGCGGTAGATTGTTTTAAGCTGGCCTCGGCGGGGGTGGGGGACGAAACCCAGATCCACAGCCATATGTGCTATTCGGATTTCAACGATATCATTCAGGCGATTGCCGCCATGGATGCTGATGTCATCTCAATAGAAACCTCGCGCTCGAATATGGAATTGTTGGAGGCCTTTATCGACTTCAAATATCCCAATGAGATCGGGCCTGGCGTCTATGACATCCATAGCCCGCGTGTGCCGGAAGCCTCCGAAATGCAGCGTTTGCTGGAAAAGGCCGGTCAGCGCTTAAAGCCCGAACAGATATGGGTCAATCCGGATTGCGGTTTGAAAACGCGCGGCTGGACGGAAACCAGGGCGGCCCTTGAGCACATGGTGGTTGCGGCTAAAAGCCTTCGCCAAACCCAGACGGTTCGGGTTTAATAGGCTTGGTGGTGGGTTTTCTAGCATAATGAGTGGTGACACTTAGAAACTTAAGAAACCCCACCGTCATCTTCGCTTCGCTTGATGCCACCTCCCCATGTATGGGGAGGAGAAAATGCTGGTGCGTAATTAAGTTGTGGGAGTGGCCGTCGCCATTGCGTCCAGCATCGCTTTAACACCGGCGGCGGCCCCTTGCGGGTGGTTCCACACCGCACCACTGACGGCTATGAAATCGGCACCCGCCGCCACGACCCCGGCAACAGTGTCCGCCGTAATGCCGCCTATGGCTACGCAAGGAATCTCAATAGATTCCTGCCAGATACTGAGGGTTTCCAACTCGGCCATATGCTCGACCGGCTTGGTGTCCGTCGGATAAAAGGCGCCAAAGGCCACATAGTCCGCCCCGTTTTCCGCCGCGTCCATGGCCAGATCGCGGCTGTTATGGCAGGTGACGCCGATCATGGCCTCCTTGCCCAGCAGGGCGCGGGCTTCTTTTAGCGGCATGTCGGACTGACCGATATGCGCGCCATCAAGCTTAAGCGATTTGACCAGGGATACACGGTCATTCATCAAAACCGCCACGCCCATATCCTGCGCTATGGGGGCGATGACCTTGGTGACGGCAATCAGGTCATAATCGCTTAGGTCTTTCAGGCGGATTTGCAGGGCGGCGATATCACCGGCGCGCAAGGCGGCCTCCAGCTCACGCGCATAGGCGGCCAGATCGGAAATAACGGGCGGGGTGATCAGATAAAGGCGGGCCGTGTGGGTATTTTGGGTCATTGGGCTGGTTTGCCTGAATTGCCGGGCCAGAGCAAGACAGAAGACGCGTGCGGTAAGACGGGAGGCGGAACCCTAAAGCATGGAGGCTTACCGTTTCCTTACCTAAGCGGCAAGTTTCCTCATTGTGCCTTTCTGGCCTCCGGTAGATTATGCCGTTCAACTGACCGGCTGAAAACCTCAGCCGGAAGCCTATGCACGAACGAGGAGATATCCGGATGGCCTTAACAAAAATGACCTTAGCGGGGGCCGCTATCCTGTTGACGGCAACAAGTCTTACGACTGCAGCCACGGCGCAAACGCAATATCGCAGTCAGGGCAATAGTGAATATGACGGTTATTGTTATGTGAAAAAAGGATCGAACACGACAGGCACAGTTGTCGGCGCGGTCGCCGGCGGGGCATTGGGCAGTCAGGTTTCTAAGAATGAAAAGGGCCTTGGCACCATTGCTGGCGCAGTGCTTGGCGGCGTGATCGGCAATCAGGTTGGCAAGACCAATGACACCTGTATGAATGGTGAATATTACTCCTATCAAAGCGGATCCTATTCCCCCGCCTATGCGCCGGACGGCTATAATATCGTTTACTACAAGTCGCGCCCCGACAGCAAAATGTATGATGTGGTCTATTATGACGCCCAGCGGCATACCAGTCCGGCCTATAGCTATAATAATTCTGCTAATCAGGGCGGTTATTACAATGAGTCCCGTAATGACTCTGACCGTCCCTATAATAACGGCAGCGCCTATAATGACTCGCGTAACCGCACAGAGGGCTGGCGCGACACGGCCGGTGCCTGGCACACAGATAAGCCTGTGGCTTTCGGCTGGAAAGACAGTCGTGGCCGGTGGCACGAAGGTCAGCTTCAAACCTATGGTTACAAGGATCGTAATGGCAATTGGCACGAAACAGGTGCCCAGGCTTATGGTTATAACGACCGATAGACGGTTGATAAGCCCTCCGGCATTCCGGGGGGCTTTTTTTACAGGCCGTCAGTGAGAATGACTTGCAATCGAATTTGGCCCGTGTTATTTGAGACGCATTCGCATTATTATCAGTACGAGTGAGCTCTGTGTATATCTGTAATTGCAATGCTATCCGTGAACGTGACGCGCGCTCTGCTATTGAAGGCGGTGCCGTAACGGTTAAGGCAGTTTTTGATCACTGTTCGGCCCGTCCGCAATGTGCGCGCTGCGTCTGTGAAATCCGCGATATGATCGGAGACGCGCAGATCTCCCTGCTCATGGCCGCTGAATAGGCAAGGCCTGCGCTTGCGAATTTGCAATTAAATCCTATTTTCATTCTCACTAAGTTTTTGTTTTAGTTAAAAAAAGCGCTTCACACCCTGTGAATTGCAGATTATGATTGTGGCCGGACATATCCGTAAAGGCAGGAGCGCACCATGAAGGGCCAACCCGAAATTCTCAAGCTGTTGAACCGGGTGCTCACCAATGAGCTGACCTCGGTTAATCAGTATTTCCTGCATGCGCGGATGATTGAAAACTGGGGCATGTATCATCTGGGACGGATTGTTTACAAAGAATCCATCGAGGAAATGAAGCACGCGGATCTGTTGATCAAACGCGTCCTGTTTCTCGATGGTCTGCCCAATCTGCAGGATTTACATAAGCTGCGGATCGGCGAATCCATTACCGAATGCATGGAATCCGATTTGCGTCTGGAGATGCTGGGGCGTGAGACCCTTGTGCCCGGCGTGAAGCTTTGTGAAGACAGTGCCGACTATGTCAGCCGCGAGCTTTTGAGTCGTATTCTCGAAGACACTGAACATCATATTGATTTTCTGGAAACCCAGCTTAGCCTGATCCGGCTGATGGGCGAGCCCAACTATATCCAAAGCGCCATGAAGGAAATCGAAGGCGAGGGCTGAAAACTTAGCGTCATTTCCTGACAAATGCGCTTTGACCTTTGCAAACGAACGCCCTAACCTGAACCAAGCCCTGTGGGGTGATTTGATCAGGAAGCCATCAGTTGAGCGTTATACATCGCAGACATTTTGCCGGATTAGTTTTGGGTGCGGCCGGATTTTTGGGGCTGTCGGCTTGTGGTCGTAAGCCCGAAGATGAGGATATTGTGGACCCGGATGCCGATCCGGTTCTGGGGAATGTCACCGAATCCATTGACCCTAAACGTGCGCAGCAGACCGGCACTCTGGAATGGGCGGTGTCGGGCAACTGGCGCAATGCGACCGACAAACGGCGCGATAAATATCGCCATCCCGTAGAAATGCTCAATTTTTTCGAAGTAAAGCCGCAGGATGTCGTGGTCGATATGTGGCCGGGTTCGGGTTATATGAGCGAAATTCTCCTGCCCTATCTGGAAAAGGGCAAGGGGCGCTATGTGGCGGTATTATTTGAAGCCGGTAAGGCGGCCAATGCGGCCACGACCACTTTAAATGATAATTTTAAGGCGCGCTTTGATGCGAATAAAAAACTGTACGGCACGGCCGAGTATAGCGAATTTGGCCCCGACAGTGGGGTTTTGGCTGAACTGGCCAGTGCCGACTGCGTGCTGATGCTTCTGGTCATTCAGGACTGGATGGCTGCGGGCATTGCGGAAAAGGCTTTTGCCGATGCCTATGCGGTTTTGCGTCCGGGGGGGATATTGGGCGTTGAACAACACAGGGCGGATATCGGCAATGTTCAGGATCCGGGTGCCACCAACGGCTATGTGCAGGAGCCGTTTGTCAAACAACTGGCGGCCGAGGTGGGCTTTCAGTTTGTGGCCTCCAGTGAGATGAACGCCAATCCCAAAGACGACAAAGAGCATCCGTTCGGCGTGTGGACCTTGCCGCCACAAAGACTGACGGCCCCGCGTGGCCAGCCGCCCAATCCGGAATTTGACGGCAGCCTGTATGAAAC
>JBAWDM010000293.1:0-1716 GCA_049590735.1 Asticcacaulis sp.
CAGGTCGACCACGCCGTGCGCGCCGTACGTCTGGCGCATGCCGACATTACCGAGCTGAGTTCACAGCTCAAATCAGAAACCGACCGCCTGCAGGATGCGGCGCAAATCGCCCGCGCCGCCACCCAAAGCGTCACCCGTTCGCTGGAGCATGAGCGCGAAGCCTTAGGCCATCTCAGCCAGTCCTTAAGCGTTCAATCTACCCAGATTATAGAGGTTGTTGACCGTCAGGCCCGCATGGTCGCCGATGCCTCCGATCTGGCGCAAACGCAATTGCGGGAGGCCGAAGCCAGTCTGGCCGCCAGTACCGGTTCGATGATTGAGGTCGCCACCACAGTATCCACAACTGCGCGCACAGCCAGCGAAGACCTCGATCGCCAGACCGTACGTCTGGAAACAGCCGGCTCCGGCGTTGCCGATCAAATCCGCAGTGTCGAAGACGGCCTGTCGCAGCAACGGGCCGGTCTGGTCTCGGCTGCCTTGTCCTTGCGCGCCGATCAGGAAGATTTCGCCGTCCATATCGAAAACCAGCGCGCCCAACTGACCGAAGCCCTGTCAATTACCCGTGTGGCCACGGTCGATCTGGGCGAAACCTCGGCACGTGGCATTGATGTCCTGCGTGACATTGTGGTGTCGGCTCAGGCGCATTTCCAATCCGTCAATACGGCTGCCGAAAATGAGCGCACCAGTTTTGAAACGCGCATCCATGCCACCTTGTCGAACATTTCCGTCATGGCCGCCGATGCCCGCGACGATCTGGTCGGAGAAACACGCCGCGCCCTTGAACAATTGAATGTCGCCGCTGAAGAAGCCCGCCGTGCCGCCGATCAGGCGGCACAATCGGCGCAAATGCGCGTGGACCGCCTCAATGAATCCATCTTTGAAGCCGGTAAAAAAGCCGATGATGTCTTTGATGCCCGCTTTTCGACGGCGCGCCGCCTGATCGAGGACTCGGCAGAGCTGATCAGTGAGGCCGGAGAACAGACCGCGCAACGTCTGGATGCCAGCTTTGGGCATACGCGCCAAACCATTGAAGATATGAATAATGTCCTCAATGAGTTATCGAATGGTGCCGATCAGTTGCCCGCCCTGGCTCAGGCTAGAATCGCTGAGATTCGCAAAAGCGTCGAAGACGGCATTCAGGCCATGCTGGCGGCCGCGCAAAAGGCCGCGCTGGAAACTGAAGCCGTCGACACCGCCTTTCAGGAACGTGTCAAACGCAATTATGACATGCTCACCGAAGCTGTGCGCCTGATGGGCGTTATTTCCGGTGATCAGCCTCTGCCGCAAACGAGTAATTCTGCCGAAGGTACACCGCCTGCGGGCGATCGTTTCCGTGAACGCGATTATGGCCGCACGATTGGCGGACAAAGAAAACCTGCTGAACCGGACATTAAATCCGCCGCGCCACGCCTGAGATTATCGCCACTGGCCGCCGTGACGCGCCCCGCAACAAACTCGCCTGCAAACCCTGTCCCCGCAAAACCTGTGGCGCCCCCGCCCGAAGGCTGGTCGTGGCGTGAATTGCTGGGCGGCATGGAAGGCCGTGACACAAACAAGGCAAATCCGGTGGCGCAAACCGCAGATCAGCCACCCAATGACCCTGAATTCGACAATCTGGATCAGATAATGATCGAGGAAGTCAATGCCATGGGCGTCGATGCGGCCAGCTTACTCAGCCAGGCGCGCATCGACGAAATCGCTGGTGCCATTCTGGCC
>JBAWDM010000294.1:0-1517 GCA_049590735.1 Asticcacaulis sp.
GCTTAAGACCTCATCGCGCCAAGCATTTTTCGTCCATAAATCATTAAACTGGTTGATGTCGTTAAAATCGCGATTGGTCAGACCCACTTCGTCGCCTTGATAGATAAAAGGCGTACCCTTCATGGTCAGCGTGAGGGTAGCCATTAGCATGGCCGATTTCTTGCGCCACTTCGGGCTGTCATCGCCAAATCGCGAAACGATACGCGGATTGTCATGATTGCTGAGGAAAATGCTGGGCCAGCAATGTTGATCGAAGGCTTGATCTTGCTGGGTGAAAATGGCTTTGAATTCCGGCAGGCTCCACGGTTTCCAGCGCCCATCCGTCCCGCGATCGACCTCAACGGCGGCAAATTGGAAAACCATATCCAGTTCTTCGCGTCTTTCGTCGATCAGGGCAGGTGTGTCCTTAAGCGTCACGCCGAAGGCCTCACCGACCGTCATGGTGTCGTAATGGCTCAAAACTTCGGTGTGCATCTCATGCAGATAGTCGTGCAGATGCGGGCCGGTCGTATAGACATATTGCGGTTTGGTACGCATCTTTTCCGGCAGGTTCGGAAAGCTTTTGTCTTTGGAAATGAAGGGGATAACGTCCATGCGAAAGCCATCGACACCCTTATCGAGCCAAAAACGCATAATATCGTAAACCTCTGCGCGCACATCGGGATTATCCCAATTCAGATCGGGTTGTTTGGGATCGAACAGGTGCAGATACCAGTCGCCGTTCTTATCTTTTGTCCACGCCGGGCCACCAAAAATGGACGTCCAATCATTGGGCTTATGATCCGTCCATATATAATAGTCGCGCTTGGGATTATCGCGTGATGAACAGCTTTCCACAAACCACTCATGCTCATCGGAGGTGTGATTGACGACCAGATCAATGATCAAACGCATCCCTGCGGATTTGATGGCCGCCAGCAGATCGTCGAAATCCTGCATGGTGCCAAATTCAGCGCCAACCTTGCGGTAGTCGCGGATATCATAGCCATTATCGGCATTGGGGGAATCGAAATGCGGCGACAACCAGATGACATCGACGCCCAAGTCTTTGATATGGGATAGTTTTTCGATAATGCCGCGCAGATCACCTATGCCATCACTATTGCTGTCGTAAAAGGAGCGTGGATAGATTTGATAGACCACGGCCTCTTTCCACCAGCGATTCTGATAGCCATTGGCGGTGAGGGCGGGTTGTGGCGACATGAGGGCGGTCTTTCTGCTGGCGCTATTCACCCACACTCTTACGGCAAAAATCACCTCTTGCAATGGGGCGTAAAAATAAGCATATAGGCCGTGAGACGGCTGGGCGGAGGCCTCGCCAACTTGGTCAGGGCCGGAAGGCAGCAGCCACAACGAATTCACCTTCGGGTCAGTCGTCTCACTTTGTTTCCGCGCTAAAGCGCGTAGACGTTTACGCGCAAACATGCGTGGCGGGCAGTCGCCCTTGCCAAGCCAAGCGGCTTGGAATTCATTTTCCGCCCTAAAGCACGAGGGAAGTGGCCTCGCATAGGCTCGGG
>JBAWDM010000295.1:0-3496 GCA_049590735.1 Asticcacaulis sp.
GGCTGGCATCGGCCTGTTGTGGCGGCAGGTCACGACGCAACAATTGTTCCGCCTCACCCATCTTGTTTTGCAAACCCAGCACCAGCGCCAGATTCTGCCGCATTTGCAGGGTAGCCCCCGGTTGCGCAACCGCTGTGCGCAACAGGGGTTCGGCACCGGCAAAATCGCCACGCGTCACCTTTGCCATGGCCATATTGGTCAATATAAACGGGTTATTGGGGGCCAGTTGCAAGGCCTTAGTCCATGTCGCCTGCGCGTCTTCGGGGCGCTTGGTCTGCTCATAGGCCACACCCAAAAGCGAATAGGCCATCCAGTCCTTAGGCTTTAAGCTAATGGCCTGCTCCAGCAAATCAATGGCGAAAAAGGCATTATTATCGGCAATATGGGCCCGCGCTGCCGCAATCAAGACAGCCTCATTGTCCGGTGCGAACAATAAGACGCGATGGGCCGCGTCGGCCGCCTCAGCGTAACACCCTAAACCCCGCAATGCATTGGACAGATAAAGACCCATATTGGCGTCTGTCGGATTATGTTCGTATTGATTGCTGAAAAATGCCGCCTGCGCCAGAGGATCAGAGCGCAGGGCCGCCTGAATCTCTGCGTCCGTGGCAGGCGTGAAACCCGGATCGGCCTGAGGGGCTGGCAATTGCGTGGCCTGCGGTGCGCTGGCGCTTGCGCTCGTTGGTTCCGCCTCAGCCGGTTTATCCTTTTTGCCGAACAGGCCCGCCGACGCAGGCGCGGCACTGACCATGAGCAGGACAGCGATACCGGCACTGACTATACGCATATGTGACATGATCTTATGACCCGGAATGATCTTGTGACTCAGGATATATATTATGGTTAATGTTTCGGTGACCCCTATGAAGATATGGTTAAGGCGGTCACAAATATTAACCTTTATTACCGCCGGATACCCTTTATGCCTGATACAACACATACCCTGTTTGCCGTAGTTGAAGACGACCTTGCGGGGCTCATGAAGGGTCTTACGCCCCTTGAGGCCAATTTTCTTACGGCCAAAGGGTTTTCTGCCAAGGCCGGTAATCTGGTGGTTGTGCCGAACGATGACGGCCTTAAGGCGTGGCTGGGTCTTGGGCCGCGCGAATCCTACACGCCCATGACATTTCGCGGCATGGCTTCGCAATTACCAAAGGGCATATGGCGGCTTGACTGTGATGAGACACTTGATCTCAACCCTATCCATGTCGCCTGGGGCATCGGGGCCTATGGATTCACGCGCTATAAGGCGGCGATCAAACCCAATGAGACGCAACTGGATGATACCGCGCTCAGTGAAAACGACAAAACCGCGATAGCCCTTGAGGTCGCGGCTCATAATCTGGCGCGTGAACTGGTCAATACGCCTGCCAATGATATGGGCCCTGCTGACATTGAGGCCGTGGCACGGCGCATCGCGGAGGCCCACAGCGCTACCATTAGCGTCATTATTGGCGATGATTTACTGGCGGCCAATTATCCGGCCGTGCATGCGGTAGGCCGCGCAGCCGGGGGCGATCAGCAGCCACGCTTTATTGAGATCACCTGGCGGCCATCGGACGTGTCTGGCGCTCTGCCGGTGGTGGCCTTGGTGGGTAAGGGTGTGTCATTTGACACGGGCGGCCTGAACATCAAGGGCGGCGCCGGCATGGGCCTGATGAAAAAAGACATGGGCGGGGCGGCGCATGTTCTGGCGCTGGCGGAATGGGTGATGGCCAGCCAGATGCCGCTGCAACTGAGCGTTCTGGTGCCGGCGGTGGAAAATTCTATATCCGGCAATGCCTTCCGGCCCGGCGACATTATCGCTTCGCGCGCCGGTCTTTCGATTGAGATTGGCAATACCGACGCCGAAGGCCGTCTGATTCTGGCGGATGCCCTGACGCGTGCCGGTGAATTGCAACCCGCCCTGACGCTTGATTTTGCAACGCTTACCGGTGCGGCGCGGGTGGCGCTGGGGCCGGAGGTCATTCCGTTCTATTGCGCCGACGACGATGTAGCGTATAAACTGGAAAACGCCGCCAAAGAGCAGCATGATCCGATCTGGCGTATGCCCCTGTGGTCAGGCTATGAGGATGCGCTGAATTCTGACATTGCCGATATCCGCAATGATCCGGCAGGTTGGGCGCAGGCCGGGTCAGTCACGGCCGCACTTTTCCTGCAACGTTTCGCGCCGAAATCAGGCATTTGGGCACATTTCGACATCTATGCCTGGAATCCACGCGGCCGCGCCGGTGCCCCGGTTGGGGCCGAAGCCCAGACCTTGCGCGCCGTGTATCAGCTTTTGAAAACCTATTGTTAACAATCGCCCTTACCTGCCATTAACACAAAAAAAACGCCATAAAGACTCTGTTGACCTTGGCTGTTAAGGCGATCTTTGCATCCGTCCTGTAGGGTGATCTGACAAACGCACCTGCCCTTATGGCAAACGCGCCAAGATTACATGCCGGAGAAGATCGGGGCCCGATCCCTCTTCCTGACCTCTCTGGCAAGCTGTAGAAGGCAGATAGCTTTATGAGTCACATGAGCGAAGACCCTTTCGATAAGCGCACCACGCCCTTTAAGGATGGCGTGACCGATGCGGCGAACGAAGGCGTGATCCGGGCGAAAACCTATGTCGTCGGTGAGGTTTTAAGCTGCTATGACGCCACGGCCCCCATTTTTGCCCAGCCTGAATACGGAGCCGAACAGGTCGATCAGCTTTTGCTGGGCGAACGTTTCAAAATCATTGAACGTAAGCATGATTTCTTTTGGGGTCAGGCCCTGCGTGACGGCTATGTCGGCTATGTGCCGGTTTCGGCCTTTAAGCGCGACTGGTATCTGCCGACCCATTATGTCTCGACCCTGCGTACCTATGTGTTTGCCGGGCCCAATCTGAAATCATCGACCCTGTCGGTTATCAGCCTGAATGCGCTGGTCTCGGTCTCGCGGTTTGAAAACGGCTTTGCCTATATCAATGAGACCGGCTGGGTTTTCGCCAGCCACCTCAGCACCTTCGAGCAGTTCGCCGATGATTTCGTCAGCGTGGCCGAAAGCTATATCAATGCTCCTTATCAATGGGGTGGCCGCGAAAGCATCGGGCTGGACTGTTCCGGTCTGTTGCAGCAGGCGCTTTATGCTGCCGGATATGGCTGCCCGCGCGATTCGGACATGCAATCAAAGCTGGGCCTGTCCATCGCCATTCGGCCCACCCTGCATGGGTTGATGCGCGGTGATCTGGTGTTCTGGAAAGGCCATGTCGCCATCATGGTGGATGACACGCACATCATCCATGCCAATGCGCACCACATGAAGGTGGTTATTGAGCCCCTCAGCGAGGCGATTGCGCGCATAGATGCCAATGGCGCAGGCCGCCCCACCGCTTTCAGACGCCTGTAAATCAGGCATCCCGAACACAAAAAGGCCCCGCCGGATCACTCTGGCGGGGCCTTTTTTGTCGTTGATGGCTTTAGTGCGCGGGTGCTTCAGAGGCCGCCGCATCCGCAGGTGCGGCTGATGC
>JBAWDM010000296.1:0-3827 GCA_049590735.1 Asticcacaulis sp.
ACAAGGGAGATCGTCACCAACCTCCCTTGCATCTGAACGTTTAAACCTTACTCCGGCTTATCAATGATGCGGAACTCACCACTTATGTGCATCAGGCTCATCAGATAGACCAGACCATCGAAATAGCGCTGTTCACCCTCAGGCACGGGCGTATCCCACAGCGTTTTCAAAAAGGCATCAGAGGTCGGGTTTTGCCCGCTGGCCAGACTGGCCACCGTGGTTGCCGCCACCATGCCGGTCGAATGGCGCTCGGACATGGGCTGGCCGTCTAAGCTATAGCGATCGGCAAAGGTGTTGATGCCCTGCCCGTACAAAAAGGACTGGATATTTTGGCTTAAATTCACCTGTCTGGGATCCTTACCCCACCAGCTATAATCAACGCTCCAGTTGCTGGCGACGCGCCAGGCATCATAGGCAAACTGGCTGGGTTTGCCATCCCAGCCCTTTGCGGGCGTGCCGTCGAAATTAGAGCGGTCGGGCGCTAAGCCTGTTTTCGGGTCGGTGACCTGAACAAAAAAGTTACGGCTGACATCGGCGGCTTTGGCCCAGAAGGCGCGATCCTCGACCGGGCCCCAGCGCGACCACAGCTCATAAAAGGCCGGCAGGTGATAGGAGGCGTCCGAGCCGTCAATATTGGTTTCCGGCACAAAGCGGATCATGGTGCTGGCCTCATCGACCATTGGCCCCACGGTCACAGGACGCGGCTCGCGTTTAGGCATGTTGGCGGGCATTTGCGGTGGCCATGTGCGACCGGCCTTAATCGCTTCGGCGGCAGCCGCGCGGTTATTCGGGCTGGGCCACGGATGATCAGGCTGTACGAAGGGTTCGCCGTCCGGCTTGATTTTAAACGGCGGCGTGCCGGTCATCAGGGCGCGGTGGCGCATATGGCTCAAAATCTTGTCGGCCTGCGCCTTATAGTTATAAATGCCTTCGCCATTGCCCCAGCGATGCGCGGCGAAATACAGCGCCATGACGAAATATTCTTCGCCGTCCGGCGCCGCACCTGTGGCACGCGGCGAGCCATCCGTCCCCATCGACCAGGCAAAATAGCCCAGTGACGGATTGTTCGGATCGGTGGTCAGCATATAGGTGTTGGCCCAATTCCAGATCGCGTCAAATTCGCGTTTTTTATCCAGCTGCACGGCAATCATCATGCCATAGCTCATGCCTTCGCTGCGGGCATCATTATTGGCCCAGTCGGTAATATAGGCCAGTGTGCCATTCTCATTGGCGCCGGTTTCAAAATAGACGGTCTGTTCCTGACCATCCCCATGAAAAAGCTGATGAAAGGCGGCGTCGATCTTGGCCTTTGTCTCAGCCTCGCTGTGGCCCAGCCGTTCCACAAACAGATTATGATACTGATGCGTCTTATAGGCACCCTTACCATCGCCGGGAAAGGCGGTCGCAGCCGCCGGCACAGAAGGGGTTTGCGCAAAGGCAGGGGCTAAACCCATGCCGGCCATAAGTACGACGGTAGCGCTAACACCGGCTAGCCAATGTGTGTGATGTCGCATCTCAATCTTCCCTGCTTTTTTATGAATCTTTGTGTCCCCGACCCCGTGGGCCGGTTAACGCCGATTATTTATGGCACGAAGACGACGGTTGTGAAAGCCTAATGGTTACAATTGAGGCGTTCGGCTTCGCCCATATCTTCGTGCAGGCGGCTAAGCGCCATGGACGCCTCCGCTATGCGGTGCAGAGCGGCGGCAATGTCCGGCTTATCGGCGTGACCCTCAATGGTCTGGGCCGCATCCAGCTGCGCATTTAGCGGGCCGTTAAACTTAGAGCGTGACAAACGCAGGACGCGGTCCTTGAAATCGCTGATACGTTTTAGATCATTCAGTTTTAAGCGCACCAAATCTTCGGCGCGGGCATTGCGCAGAACATAGGCCAGTTGATGCGACAATAGCCGCCAGTTCAACGGCTTGATAACAAAGGAATTGGCCCCCAGCGCAAAGGCACGGTCCACCGCCTGCATGTCCTCGCGGCCCGTCACCACCACCACCGGCAAATGTTTCAAGGCTTCGTCCCAACGGATGCGCTCAATCAGCTCAAACCCATTCATGCGCGGCATGTCGAGATCAATCAGGGCCAGATCAATGCCGCCCTGCTGCAGGCGCTCAAAGGCCGCCACCCCGTCTTCGGCCACCTCAATCTCGACCGTCGAGGTCGCCAGATGCACAGTGGCAAATTCTCGCAGGATCGGATCATCATCGGCCACTAAAATGCGCGCGGGATCAAAATCGACAAAATGCGTCATTGGGTCAGCCTTGGCGCAGCCTTCATCGGCCCCACCCCTTCCGGCACAGGCACGCCTGAGCCCACATAGTTGTTATTGATCACCAAAACCGGATTTTTCCTGAGTGTCAGGCGCTTGGCCACAATGACGCTCCAGGCGGAATCCTGTGCCACCTGACCCGGCGTGTCGATAACCAGATTGGCTTCGGGGATATAGATGGTGCCCAAAAGCTGGCTGACATTACCCGAAGCAATGGTGAACACACCGTGATTATCGTAATCAATCCGACAAATTCAAAGAAGCCGCCCGCGATCTCGAATGTGACGAGAGCGAAGCCGCATTTGAAGCCAAGCTAAAGAAGATAGCTAAATCGGAACCGCCGAAAGACGGGGAGACAGACGAAGACAAGCCCGCTTAACCAGCGGGCTTTTTTGTACTTATTTACCGTCAAGGAAGGGTTCACCTTGACCTGTGTGCACACTAAATCCTGTTAGGAGCTCCCTTGTCCACGAAAGCAATTCCATCTCTTGAATTACGTCACCCTCTGAATTGTCCTTCAATTCTCGATATGCGTTACCAAGCCTCTTTAAGAAGCGGTCTTGAAAGGATGGATCAGATTCATTCAGAGTTTGAACGACGCAAGTTGTTAGGATTGCCACCCCCGTCTTTGCACGATGTAGATCAGTTGTTTGGTCGGGCTTAGTCATTAGTTTTCAACCTCACGTTTTGCGATTTCGTGAGGTCAACCTAGCGCGATTCGTGGCGGGTGTGCGAAGTATATAATCGCCTAAGATTTACTTATTAGGCTTAGTTTACAAAGGGCATCAAAGACTATAATCGCATAGGTTGTGTGGCGGCGCTTCCTACTTGACAGAATCTAAGCTTAGGTTTGAGTGGACGTCAGAGTGAATGAACAGGCCAGAACAGAATAAAACGACAAAAACCTCTATCGCCAGACGATTGAACTTACTGGTTATTGGTTGTGTGCTTTTGTCCGTTCTGCCTGTGGCTGGCCTGTTCACTGTGCGCGAAACTGATCGTCAGGCGCAGGCGCGCTGGTCAGTCATGAAAACGGCGGCCGATGTACTGGCCTCTAGTGCCGAAGATGCCGTCATAAGTCAGGACCGCAACCGTGCCTTTACGGCCTTGCGCGCTGTGACCCGCACCCCCGGCATCACCTATGCCCGCATCGAAGATGCCGATGGCGGCCTGCTCGCCGAAATGGGTGGCGGGGCGCGCTTAAAAAGCGATGTGGTACTGGATGCCGATAAGGGCGACCCCAGCCTGCGGGCCCTGATCATGACCCGTACCCTTCAGGTGCATGCGCCGGTCATGTCCGGCGGTCATGAGATCGGGCAGGTGGTGATCATCCATAGATCAGAAGGCTTTGCGCGGGCGCTGATGCTGGCGCTGGCCGGTGTTTTCGGTGTGGCGCTGCTGGCCCTGATGATCGCCTTATGGATTGCCGCGCGTCTGCAAAAAGCCATGATACGCCCCCTGACCGATCTGACCCAATCGGTTGAGGCCATTGCCGGACAGGGGGATTTCAGCCGCCGTGTCGAGACAAAAAGCCGGGACGAGGTGGGCG
>JBAWDM010000297.1:0-2901 GCA_049590735.1 Asticcacaulis sp.
ACGACTGTGAGACCCTGATGGGGCGCAATGGTCTATAAACGCAAAACGATGCTGAGACCCTGATGAGGCGCAATGGTCACGTTTTAACGTTGAAACGCAAAACGGAGACCATTGGGGGGCAATGGTCTCCGTCGCATGCCACCGGTTTCGAGGGGGGGTGATCCCGGTGACGAACTTAGGTCTTAATCGACCTTGATGGTGTATTTAAGGCCTTGCGCAAAAATTGCTAGTGCAACGCACAAATTATAAGCATTTTTTTGGCTCACAATCTGTTGAACAACCTTTGCAATTCAAAGTTAGCCGAACAGTTTCGACCAACGCGGGCGGGTGCGGCCCTGCCACGCGCCACGGTGGTACGCGTCTGACCCGATCAGGGGCACAACGGTCGTCGCTTCGGCAAAGACCATTTGCTCATAGGTGGTGTTGACCTTGCCCCATGAGGCGGCTTCTTTGAGTGTTGATGACGAACAGGCGCCATCGCGCACATCGGCGACCGTGATTTGTACGGCATATTTGTGCATGTCAGCTTCGACGCCGAGAATTTCGGCACAAACGACCGTGTCTTGCGCAAAGTTCTTAGGGACGCCGCCGCCGACCATGAACAGGCCGGTTGTGCCGGCAGCGATCTTGATGTCGGTCAGTTCGCGGAAATCGGCCACAGCGTCGATCATCAGATAAGGCTTACCGGCCTTGATGCATTCTTTCTGGTGCTTGACCAGACCAAAGCCCGCCGAGGAATCGACAAAGGCCGGACAGAAGATGGGCACGCCTTCTTCGTAGGCGGTCTGGATCAGTGAACCGGGCTTTTTGGCATTGCCTTCGGATAGCCACTTGCCCATTTCCCAGATGAATTCCCGCGAAGAATAGGCGCGTGGCTCTAAGCTGTTGCACAGGGCCAGAATGGTGTGGTCGCAGTTTTGCAGTTCTTCTTCGTCGATATAGGTGTCGTAGATGCGATCAATATAGTTGTCACGCAGGACATTATCATCAACGGGGCCCGCGGCCTGATAGTGCTTGAAACCCAGGGCTTCAAAGAAGTCCATATCGACAATCGAAGCACCTGTGGCGACCACGGCGTCGATCATGCCGAATTTCACCATGTCGCGGTAAACGTGCATGCAGCCACCGGCCGAGGTCGAACCGGCGAGGATCAGCCAGGGCGAGCAGGCCTTGTCTTCGAGGGCCATGTTGAAAATGTCGGCCGCCCGGGCTGTGTCGCGTGACGAGAAAGACATTTTGCGCATCGAATCAATGATCGGGCGCGCATCATAAGAGGTGATGTCGACATGCTCGACCGTTTCGGCCAAAAGCGAAGCTTTCATGTTGGATGGGGGGGTCGTTTCAGCGTTCATCTTTGAGTTCCTGTGATGAGGATTAAGGTGGACGCCCGTCATGTGCCCTTTTTTTGACGCTTCATGTGGATCCCAAAAGCGCAGAACACTTTTGTGCATGAAGCTCGTACCCCCAGACGGTGCGATGGGGCGGGTAACCTAGAATATGGCGGGCTATAGACCATCAATCCGGCTTTAGCAAATAGTCTATAGGCGGCTTTGATGGCGATTTTGTGAAACGGCAGATGGCTTACGCCTTGGCCTTAACGCGCTTTTTGCCGCGCTTGCCGCCCTTGGGTCGGTTCAGGCGGACGACCTTATTGTCATCGACATCAAAGGCCGAGCGCGGATTGTTGACGCTGCGGGGGCCAAGGCCGAACAAGGACGCCATAGGCGCATCATCAAGAAAGACGGTGTCGGTTTCGCCGTAACCATTAAAGCGCGTGCCCATGGTGACCCCATAAGCACCCAACATGCCGATCTCGACATAATCGCCTTCGTTGACATCCGCAGGCAACCAGAAGGGGCCGGGCATGGAGTCGATGGAATCACAGGTCGGGCCATAGAAACGGAATGGCTTTAGCTGCTCATCGTCATGATTTTCGTCAGGGCGATGCAGGCGCACCGGAAACGGCCATTTGGCGTGGGTGGCGTCAAACAGATTGCCATAGGAGCCATCATTAAGATACAGCGCATCCCCTTTGCGCAACTCAACCTTGGTCAGCACAGAGGTGGATTCCGCCACCAACGCGCGGCCGGGCTCAGCCCAAAGCTGGGTTTCTTCGTGCACCTTCATTTCATTAAAGGCGCGATGAATGGTGTCGGTATATTCCGAAAGCGCAGGCGGGATCATGCCCGGATAGACGGACGGAAAGCCGCCGCCGACATCGACCACATCGGCAAACACACCCGCTCGCACCAGCGAGCGCGAGGCGGCCAGCATGGCGCCGGCATAGGCGGTCGGGCGCATACATTGCGAACCGACATGAAAGGATATGCCCATCAGGCCTGTGGTGGCCTGACGTGTCGCCAGCAAAAGCGAAGGCGCTTCGTGGGTTTGTGCGCCGAATTTATGGGTCAGCGGCAGGTTCGAGCCTTCGCCCGATGTCGCCAGACGCACAATCAGGTTTAGATCGCGGGCATTTCCCGTGGCGTCCAAAATCTTGGCCAGTTCGTCATGGGTATCCAGGCTGAAGGTGCGCACGCCGAAATCGAAATAGGCGCGGGCAATAGACACGCGGCTTTTGACGGGGTGCATAAAGGCCAGTCGTGCGGATGGCAGGGTCGAGCGTACCAGCTCAACCTCTTGAATCGACGCCACATCAAACGATCGGACACCAGCCGCCCACAGGGTTTCAAGCACCCAAACGGACGGGTTGGCCTTAACCGCAAAAAAGACGTCGCCTTGAAAATTAGCCTGAAACCATTGCGCGGCAACTGTTACGGGCGCACGACGCACGAGGGCGACGGGACGTTCCGGTGGCTGCTTGCGGACCAGGTCCAGGGCTGATTGGTAGATTTCCACCAGCATACCCTTAGATAAGTTAAACCCAGACCGGCGTTAGCAGCG
>JBAWDM010000298.1:0-3054 GCA_049590735.1 Asticcacaulis sp.
GGCGAGGGGGCGCGTCTGGCGGAGCGCCAGCAAACCGATGCCCTGAAAGCGGCCGAAACGGCGCGGGCGCGTGTCGAAATCCTGCAACCCCTGTCCGTGTCCATCGCTTCTACGGGTCTGCCTGCCGGTAAAACCGTCCTCAGGGCTGAGGGCTTAAGCGCCGGTTACGACAAGGCGCATCCGGTCATTCGTAATCTGGATGTCACCATTACGGGGCCGGAGCGCATCGCCCTTACCGGTGCCAATGGCTCCGGCAAGACAACCCTGCTGGCGGTGGTGACGGGCCGGCTCCCGCCGTTTGCCGGTCATATACAGGTCATGTCGCGCTATGCGTTTCTGGATCAGCAGGTGGTTCTGCTGGATCCGGCCCTGTCCATTCGTGATAATTTCCGCCAACTGAACCCGGCAGCCGATGAAAATGCCTGCCGCGCCGCTCTGGCGCGCTTCATGTTTCGCGCCGATGCCGCCCTGCAAACCGTATCGGCCTTAAGTGGTGGCCAGAGGCTGCGGGCGGGTCTGGCCTGCGTGCTGGGGGTGTCGCCGCCGGAGCTGCTTATACTGGATGAGCCGACCAACCATCTGGATATCGACCGCTTCAGGCGGTCGAGGCGGGACTTGCGGCTTATGACGGCGCCCTGCTGGTGGTCAGCCACGATGAGGCCTTCCTGACGGCCATCGGGATCACCCGCCGTTTGGCCCTGTAATCAGGCCGATTGCAGCGCGGCCACTAAGCTGCGGAACAGGGGGGCGCCGTCGCTGGAGCCAAGCGCCGGTTCAAACGCCCGATCCGGATGCGGCATCATGCCCAGCACATTACCGGCCTTATTGACGATACCGGCAATGCCGTTCACCGAGCCATTGGGGTTGTCAACATAGCGGAAAACGACCTGATCATTGTCCTCAATGGCCTTCAGTGTGGCCTCATCGGCAAAGAAATTGCCGTCGCCATTGCCCTGGGTCATCCAGACCGTTTTTTGATCGCCATAAGCATGGGTAAAGCGCGTATTGGCGTTTTCCACTGTTAATTCAATGGGTTTGCAGACATATTTCAAACCGGCATTGCGCAAAAGCGCACCGGGCAAAAGGCCGGCTTCACACAGAATCTGGAAGCCGTTGCAGATGCCTAAGACCGACACGCCCTTGTCCGCTGCCGCCTTCACCGCCGCCATCACCGGCGACAACGACGCCATGGCCCCGCAGCGCAGATAGTCGCCATAGGAAAAGCCGCCCGGAATAATGATCAGATCAAGGCCCTCCGGCAGGGCGGTATCTTCGTGCCAGATCATGCTGACCTCACCGCCGATGGTGGTTTCGACGGCGGTCTTGCAGTCGCGGTCGCAATTGGAACCGGGGAAGACCAGAACGCCACTCTTGAACGTCATATTATGCGACCTCAACCTTGTAGGATTCGATGACCGTATTGGCCAGAAGCTTTTCGCACATGGCCTTAAGCTCAGCTGTGGCCGCCGCTTCGTCCTGAGCGTCCAGATCAAATTCCAGCAGCTTGCCGACACGGACATTGGACACGCCGCCCCAGCCCAGCCCATGCAGGGCGCCTTCGACGGCCTTACCCTGAACATCCAGAACGCCGGGTTTCAGGTAGATATGAACTTTCGCCTTCATTTACTGGACTCCCCCTTCGATCACCTTGGGCATGTCACCCATAATGCCTAAGCGTTTGGCAACCTCAGTATAGCTCTCGATCACATTGCCCATATCGCGGCGGAAGCGATCCTTATCCAGCTTTTCATTGGTGGTCGAATCCCACAGGCGGCAGGAATCGGGGCTGATTTCATCGGCCAGAATGACGCGGGCGAAATCGCCTTCAAACAGACGGCCATATTCGATCTTGAAATCGACCAGCGTAATGCCAACGGCGGCAAACATGCCCGACAGGAAGTCATTGACGCGCAAAGTCGTGGCCAGAATATCGTCGATTTCCTGTGTTTGCGCCCAGTTAAACGCCGTAATGTGTTCTTCGGTCACCAAAGGATCATTCAGCGCATCATTCTTGTAGTAGAATTCGATGATTGAACGCGGCAAGGCTTGCCCTTCCGGCAGGCCAAAACGCTTGGCCATCGAACCGGCGACGACATTGCGGCACACGACCTCAAGCGGAATGATCTCGACTTCACGGATCAGTTGTTCACGCAGGTTCAGACGCTTTATGAAGTGGTTTTGCACGCCGATATTGGTAAGCTTCGTCATCACAAATTCGCTGATGCGGTTATTGATGACGCCCTTGCCCTCAAGTTGCGCCTTTTTTTCACCATTAAAGGCGGTGGCGTCATCTTTGAAATATTGCACCAAGGTGCCGGGCTCAGGGCCTTCATAGAGGATCTTGGCCTTGCCTTCGTAGATTTTCTTGCGGGTCTTGGTGGTCATATGCGTATCCAATGCTGGAGAGTATCCAAAATCAGGTCCGGAGCCTAAAACAGGTTCAGGAGAAGGGGGGCGCTGCGGCGGTTCAGGCCGCCTGGGACAGGTTCGAAAATGGCTGTGTCGCCTTGCATGATAAAATTATGCATGTTGCGCCCGCAAATATACAAAAACTTGTGTTCTGTACAGGGTGCCCATAGTACATTCTGTCTTAGTTGTCGCTTTTTTAGTTTGCGATGTGGCTCGGTGCGCTGTATGGCCGCGCTGAACCAGACTTATCGCGGTCTGCTATCATAGCCCGAAAGGTTTACGGCCCCTATGTCGTCTTCTGAAAAACCATCCTTACCCTCTGAACCTGAGTATCAGGCAGCCGCCACGCGCAACCGCATGCTGGCCCTGTGGGCGGCCGAAAAAATGGGCTTAAGCGGTCAGTCATCCGAAACCTACGCTCAGGCCGTTGTCCGCGCCGATGCTGAACAACCCTCCGAAGACGATGTGATCCGCAAGGTGCTGGGGGATCTGACCGCTTCCAATCTAAATATCCGTGAATCCGAAGTCCGCACCCGCGCGGCTGAATTTTTAGCGCAGGCGCGTGAAGCCCAAAAGTCCTGAGATTCGGAGACAGCTTAAAGAGATATGATGATGAAACCTCTTTTGCCACGCATAGGTCTGGTC